>JAKVCH010000390.1 GCA_022447485.1 Polyangiaceae bacterium
ATCCCCAATGGGTCGCGGCCGTTCAGAAACAGGCTGCCCTCTTGACGCATTGCAGCAATCTCTACGGGATTCCCGGCCAACAAAGGCTAGCGGATCGCCTCGTCGCGAAAGCAGGTCCGGGAAGGATCATGTTCTGCAATAGTGGAGCTGAAGCGAATGAAGCAATGATCAAGTTGGCACGTCTTCATGGCAAGAAGGTGAGCGGCGAAGAAGCCAAACAATACACGGTGATCGCTGCGGAGAACGCCTTTCACGGTCGCACGTTCGGTGGCATGGCAGCTACCCCCCAAGAAAAGATTCAAGGTGGATTTCGGCCCATGCTTGACGGCTTCAAGTTTGGGCAACTGAATAATATCGAGTCTTTTGAAAAGCTCATCGATGATTCGACCGCAGCGGTATTCATTGAATCGATACAAGGCGAAGGAGGCATTTTTCCAGCCGAGGTCGGTTTTTTGAAGGAGCTCAGAGCCCTGTGCACGGAGCGAAATATTCTTCTGATGCTCGACGAGGTCCAATGCGGTATCGGCCGAAGCGGGCACTTCTTCGCTTTCCAAGAGAGCGGTATTCAACCGGATGCAATTGGTATGGCGAAAGGTCTTGGGGCCGGCTTCCCCATTGGAGCGATCTGGGTCGCCGAAGGCTTTGCCGACCTCTATCAGCCAGGGTCACATGGAACAACATTCGGTGGCAGTCCGCTAGCGAGCGCGGCAGCCAATGCCACTCTCGATATTCTGGAAAACGAAGCCTTGATTGAAAGCGTGGCGCAAAACAGCGTTTCCTGGCACGCAGAGCTACAAAATCTTGTCGAAAAATATCCTCAACTCGTCAGGGGCATGCGAGGTGCTGGCTACATGGTCGGCCTCGTTCTTCGAGCAGAAGGCCTGAATCTTCAAGTGACTCAAGCGGCAAAAGAGAAAGGTCTGCTCATTGTTCCGGCGGGTCATAATGTTGTGCGGCTCCTTCCCGCCCTGATTGCGACACCGGAGCAGCTCAGCGAATCCGTCGCCATTTTAGACAGCGTGCTGGCGAGCTTGGTCTGACTTTTCGCCGCGGCGTACTCTCGCCTTTTTGTCGCCCTGTTTTGTCACAGGTTCGACGGGGATTTCTAGTTCTTCACGGTGCGCAAGTGGTGCGAAAGGCTGCGACCGGAAGAGCTTCGAGAGGAGAAGGCTTTGGGAAAATCTCCTCGGTCAGATCTGAAGCGCAGCGATGACATGCCAGCGCGAGACGAAGAGGCGTCGATTCTTCGTGGGCTCGTCGAGCGTTGGCTCGGCGTCTAGCTGGCAGCTGCGCTCGATGGGCCAATGACTCGAAAGAGCAGCCAGCAACCCAGAAAGATTCCCAGAAAAACAATTCCGACTTCTAGGTTGTAAACCATCATCGCAACGAAACAAAAAGCTGCCAATCCGCAGGCCAGTCCAGGCAAGAGGGGGTACAGCGGTGCCAGATAAGGACGCTCCAGCTCTGGTTCTTTCTGGCGCAATTTGAAGAGGCTCAGCATCGACAGCAGGTAGAGCATCAATGCTCCGAATGCGGCCAAAGTGATAATGTCTCCAGTGCGACCCGTGGCCAAGGCCAGGAAACCAACCAGCATATTCACGAGTAGTGCGCTGGCTGGTGTTTTGCGGCCTGGCAGAGTTTTGCCCAGTGCTTGGGGAAGATACCCTACTCGGCCAAACTCAAAGGTTGCCCGACCGGCTACCAGAAGAATACCATGAAAGGATGCAATCAAGCCAAAGAGCCCGACTGTAATTAAGAGATGATAAAGAAGGTGATTTCCGCCAACGACTTTCGTCAGCGCCAAAGGAAGAGGACTATCAGAAGGTTGTCGCGTCACCGGGTCAAAAACAATCGCCTCCCAGCCAGCTACGCCAATGGACGAAAAGAAAGTCAGCAAAGCCAAGGTGACAAGCGTTCCCATGGCATAAATGAAGCCCCGAGAAATATTCCGTTGAGGGTCTTTCGCCTCCTCGGCGATATTGGCTACACCTTCAATGGCTAAATAAAACCAAATTGCAAAAGGGATGGCGGGCAAGACCCCACTCCAGCCATGGGGAAGTGGGTTGGATGAGAAATTCTTCCATTCAAAATGGGGGAGCGTGACGCCAGCGAAGGTGATGAGTTCTCCGACGGCAAGCACGGTTATCACAAGCTCGAATACTGCAGAGTGTTTCACTCCCCAGATATTCAACCCAGTAAATAGAAGATAAGCCCCGACCGCGAGCACAAGAATTGGAAGCCCCGGCACATAATTTTGAAAGTAGGCACCAATCGCAAAAGCAATCGCAGGCGGTGCGAAAACAAACTCAATCAGCTGAGCGACACCAGCTAGAAAGCCGATGTCTCTCCCAAAAGCACGGTCAGCGTAGACAAACGCACCCCCCGCCCGTGGGATAGCACAGGCGACCTCCGCATAACTCAGCACGAACGCAACATACATGAGGGTCACAATTGCTGTGGCAACGAGCATCCCATAAGGCCCGCCATGTTCGAGGCCTAAATTCCACCCAAAGTATTCACCAGAGATAACGTAACCGACACCAAGCCCCCAGATCATCAAAGGCCCGAGGGAGCGCTGGAGCTGGTGATTAGAAGATTTACCTTGCTCGCTCATGACGCCTCTCAATCACTTGAAAACTCCTCGAAATAACCCAAGAAGGTCAAGGAAAGCCTAACCTAAAGTGGCTGGAAGCACACGCAGCAGAAAGAAACACTTGCCCCTTGGCTGGAGACGAATGGACGAGCGTCCGGTGTGCGCATGATTGCAAACCGGCGGTAGTATCATGGCTGAGCGAGTTCATGTGGGCTTTTCTGACGACGATGGCGCATGTCTGGCGCCGCCCGAAACTCTGTGGGATACGTTAGAAGACGATGAAAAAGATCAAAGGGGTGTTCCGCAGCCTTGAGTCGACGCTGCGGCGGTCGAGTTGGTTTGGTGACGATTGGGAAATCTACAATCGCGGCGAGTACCTGCAGCTGTACAAGGGCAATTGGTACAACGGCAACCAAGGCGGCGTTCATTTCGAGACCTACATCGAGGCCCCTCAAATCAAAAATAAGGTCTTTCCGATCTGCATGCACGCAGAGGAGGACTGCCCATCTCAAGCGGAGTTCATGACGCAATTCTTGGCGCTTGCCGGCGATCGTATCAGTAGTTGGAAAGGCTATCGGGTGGTCGGCAAGGGGTACAGCATTTGTGAGCGAACACTTCCCCTGAACCTCAAGAGTTTGGAGCAACGGCTTGTCGAAGAGCTCGGCAAGCTCCGGACTCTGGCAGACGATGTTGATCGGGTATTGGAGCGTCTTGGCAAAGAAGCGTGAGAGCCCCTGTATCGACGTCTGCGAGTTCACCGGCCCCAACGGATGGTGTGTGGGTTGCGGACGCACGCGTGGCGAATGCAAAAAGTGGAAAGACCTCAAACCTTACGCCCAACGCACCCTAGAAAGCGCACTGCGCAAACGCATGCTGAAGATGGCCGACTCCAAATAGGGTCGGCCTGTGGTTACTCCGGCGCTGGAGCTGGAGCCGGTGGCGAAGAGGAGGACAATCGGTGGGTCGATGAGTAAGCGGCCAACTCCCGAGTCAATGCAGAAAGGCTGAGCTTTCCTTAGCCGTAGCGAAATCGAATAGCCTTTGCTCCTTGCGCTTGGCCACGCTTGCAAAACTCAAGTAGCGCCTCGAGCTCGTCGATCAGCCGTGAGAAGCCATCTTGATCCTTCGGCGCTTCAAGCGTCACCAGATCCTCGGCTTTCGTTTCTTGGGGAGGCTGTGGCCCGTCGCTGAACGATAGATACGTCGAGTTCAGGTATTGAAATGAGAGCCGACTCGAATCGACCTTGAGGAGCGCGTCACGG
>JAKVCH010000391.1 GCA_022447485.1 Polyangiaceae bacterium
GGTGACCGTTCCGAGGTCAATACTAAATTCGCGACCGTTATTGACGACATTCAATAGTTCTGTCGAGGTAGTCACGCCAGCGTCAGGCTGTACCACTGGTACAGTCTGAAGAGCTAATTCGGACGGGAATGTATAGGTTAAACTGACAGAATCATGGGTTCCCTCAGGAACCTCAATCTCCACCAGGTAGTCAGCCACATCTTGAATTGTACCCTTTGCAGGTGAGCTCGGTGAAGTCATCGAGGTGTCGACCGCAAAGTCAGCAATGGTTACGGAGGCTTCGTTGAACTCTTGGACATTCGCGTAGAACCCTACGTAATTACTCGTCGAGCCTCCCCGGCCCGTATAAAAGTCAATCTGAAAGTCACTCTCATACTCAGTGAGTGCGGTCACTGCCGTAGGAAGGGTCACCTCCCAAGAAAGGATCAGAATATTGTCGCCGCTGTTTAAATCGTAGGCCTCAAGATTGTCTGTCAGGGTAACTGAAACAGTTTGGCCGCTACTCGAGTTGTTGAAGTTTAAATTGTTCCCAGCGCAGTCTTGTATCTCAATATTTGTGGGGACACCAAACTCTGCTGGCACATTTCCTGAAAGACGGAGACCTATCGCTTGCCCCTCACCCAAATTTTCGACAACGGCCCCAACACGAATTGTATCTTCGGCATCCGCGTCTGAGAGATCCGCATCGTAAGGTGTCGTAGCGATGATGGATGAATTACAACTCGCTGGTAGCGCTGGAGTGAGCGTCGAGTTCGGGTTCGTCGTACTCAGCACGCTCGTAGTCAAATTTAACTTGGGAGAGGATACGGTGATTGGCTCGACGGTCACATCGTTAAAAGTCGTCGATGATCCGTCAAAACTCCCGCTCAGCAGATTAACAAATTGCACGCCATCTTCCACCGGCGCATCCGCAACCGTATAGTCAATTTCGATCGCTAGCGTGACCGCCGCAGAGGGAGAAGTATCAACAGCAGCGTAAGTAAAGGCTATCGTATTTGATGCAGTCGAAGGTGAAACGCTAATGGTGTCTGGGTCAGGACCGGCAACCGCTCTGATTTCGGGACCCAGACCCGGGTTAAGACCATGTTCCTCCGCCACCAAAAACGGCGCAGGAAGATAATCAGTCATCGTCACGCCGTTAATATCGCCTGACTCGATCACGGCCTCCAATCGAAAGGTCAGAACATCGCCGGGTCGGACTGTTCCCGAACCAACCGGGCCACCATTAATCGCCTCAAGCGTCTTCTGAAAAGAAACCCCCCGGACTTCGACAGAATTCTCCACCGAGTCTGTCACCAACTGCGCCGTCCCTGCCGGAGTTGCGCTCAAATCCGTCCGAATCGGCAAAAGGTCGCCACCCAAGAGCAGATCGCCGCTATCGTAGGACTCGTTCACGTCGACCGTGTAGACAATCGTTTCTGTCGCCCCGACAGTGAGTGGTGCGCGATCAATATTAATGATCCGTGGGTCGAGAGGATCCACCGTGGCGTCAGGAGGGCCGGAAAAGTAGTCGAGGCCATCTGGCAAGGTCGTGACCAATGGCGCTTGATCGAAGCCCAAAAATTCTGACGTGCATAAATCAATCTGCACATCAACAGATTGCCCTGGGATGCGCCTCCGATTGGAGAGCGATTGTCTTAGTTGAATGCCTCGTGCAGTAGCGGTCTGGAGAGCGGTTTCATCGGGGATCGGTACGAGTGTAATGCCATCCGTGTCCAGATAACTTGCCCCGCTGTAGAGAGCCGATTGAGAAATGGTGACCGGTTGTCCTGTTGTCGGGTCGATAACAGGAGTTACGCCATCGCGGGCAAACTCGGGGAAAAATGCGGTAAATTCAACCAGAACGTCCACGCCTGGAGCTCCGGTGACGTCACCGAGGGTCACCTCTAAATCGCCACCCGGGATGCTATCACCCACTTCAACTATTGTCGCCGGCCCATTCAAGACTTGGGACCCTGTCACCTGCAAATTCGAATCAATGATTCCAGTGAGCTCTCCGCCTCGTAACTCCACACCATCCGAAGCGTCGATCTCTAGCTGGAACGTGATCGGCGATCCAGGACCAGAACAAACATCCCCCCCGCCGCTCAAGGCGAAGGTCACGACCGTAGGCGTGACGGAGGAAGAGATGAGGCCTCCTTCAATCGGAGGATCAACACTGGGGTTATTTTGCGGGTCCTCCCCGTAGAAAAAACCACAACTCGCTTGGGGCAGGAGTGGCACAAAGAGCGAGGCACTCGAGCTCACGGTATAGTTAATCGTGAGTTCGGTTTCCGGCTGTCCTGGAGCAAAGGCACTCAGAGGGACGCGCACGACATCAAACGCATAGCCGGCTGGCACCACCGTCGGCTCTCCGCTCAGCGGGTGAACAGCAACCTGCGGCCCCGCTGCATCAGCGACATGAACAACAGTAACGGCATTTCCGTAGGCTTGAGCACCATTGAGATCGAGGCCGGTCGGAGTGAAAATATTGAACGCGGGCCCATAGCCTATATCGCTGCCACTGTTGGAGATCAGCGCAGTAGCGCTCACTGTCTGCCCCAAAAGCGTCTGGGACTGATTCATGGCAAAAGAGCAATCCGGCGTAGCTGCCGCTCGAGCGATGTGAGCACTGCAAAGGTGCACGAGAAGCACCACGAAGGCGGAAAAGATTCGACGAATCTGCGATGGGTAGGCCATGATTTTTGTGGAGAAACTCTTGGTCATTGGATTTAAGCAAGGGGAAATAAGATTAGGCAAAATTAGGCTCAGGCGACTCTTCGTTCGCCAGCTCATCGGAGCGCCTCGCCCAAAGCGAAGATTGAGCATAAAAACCCTTGATTAGAGTAACTTCCCAAGCGCGAAGGGCCAAGCAACTGACAGCATCTATTGGTGAACCCGGCAGCGCCCTGGGAGGCGCTCGTCCGTTCCTGCCTATTTTCTGGATCGATCCCCTTCTGCCGCCAAAACAGAAAACGCGCAAATATAGGGCTCCCGCGTAGTTGATGAATTCGTTCACGCCCTTCCACGGAGGAACAGAACGTCAAAAACTAGTGTCGGTGGGTAATGTCCTCTCAAAACGATACGAAGCACTAAACACCCGTTTAGTACCAGCACAGACTGCTCGTCAGCGCCTTTCCGAAAGGCCCGGAGCGAGCCACGAGATTCTTGAGAAGGCTGCCTCGCATTCGGAGAGTAACGAGATAGACGAGGCCGTCTTTTATCGAGTTACGAAAGCCCCGCGACCAAAACCCAACGTTGCTACTCAGCTCTGAGCTATGAGCTATGAGCTCGAAGTTACCTAATTGTCATATAACTTCTACATCAGCGCCACGACTCATCTCTAAACCGGAGCAGCAAAATTCAACTCCGAGATCCAGAGGTTGGACAGGATCCACGCCTGGAAGAAAAAAATGAAAATGACTATCTTTAAAAATCCAATTCTACGAGCAATTCTTTTCTCCGGCCTGACACTTTCAGCTGTCGCTTGTAGCGACGACACCGATGAAGACGGCGGCATGGGCGGCGAAGGTGGCAGTGACACTGGTGGTTCCGGTGGTGGCGATACTGGTGGTGCTGGCGGCGGTGACACAGGTGGTAGCGACACTGGTGGCACTGGTGGTGGCGATGTTGAGGTTGGCTGCCCGGAGCACGAGCTCGTCACGGAAGCATCAGAGGGCGTCTGTAATATTGCAGGCGGAACCACAAGCAACGATCTTTATCTAACCGCAGGAAACGATTACTTCCTCGAAGGAAAGCTCTTCGTCGGTGATGACAGCAGCAGCACCGAACTCAAGGTCGACCCTGGCGTAACAGTCTACGGTGGAGACAAGACTTTCATCGTTATTCAGCGTGGGGCCACCATCATGGCTGAGG
>JAKVCH010000392.1 GCA_022447485.1 Polyangiaceae bacterium
CTTCAATTTTTTCGCCTTGGAGGCTGAGGACAACCAACTCAAACAAATCCGTTTGCTCATCATAATGGGCAAGGATGCCTTGCGGGTGAAATGGGGCGAGGGCCCAGTCCGGCCGAACGCCAGTCACCACTCTTTCAATCTTCGGCTGCTCTTCTTTGGTCGTAATCTCAAGCAAAGTCCCCACAGACCCTTCCCAGTCTTCGAAAAATAAACCCCGCCGAGAGACAACTGCTTTTCTAAGGCTCTCGCTCTTCGCCTTGAGGTGAGGGATGCGGTACTGATTGGCCTCTTCTTCGCTATACTCTTCGACAGCACGGTTCAGATCGTCTTTGGTGAGTCGACTCATGATGAGTTCTCCAGAGGTAGCCCCTGCTAGCTGGCGACCAATATAGTAGAGACGACTATCAGAACTACTGGAGGGTAGGGTGAGCTGATTGAGTTCTGGAACCCCCTCGCCAAGCTCTAGAGCGAAGAGTCTGGTTCTAACGTTGAGCAGGTTTGCTCCTGTTGTGATGATTGTTGCCGTCTTAGTATCGCAATCTGAGTAGGTGGAGATCGCGTTCGAAGAGATGGTCTCCAGTCCACAGCCCGCTTGCATCACCAGTTTGGGTTCCTCGAAAGCAGGAGACCAGACAGAAAGGCCGTTTGTATCACGAAAGGCAAGGGTGAGCGCGGAGCCGCCGGTAGTTGTTATATCTTCAACCTGCTCACCCGCTCGTAGAATTTCCTTGAAGTTCTCATCACGAACAACAACTTGCTCTCCTTCAATCGTATAAAGGTAATCATCAGCGACACGAGCCAAAGTGACTTTCGTTGCAATCTTTTCAATGATGCGATTTTTAGGGTCAATAAAATTGAGACTTTGGTCTTCCCCCAAGCTGAACACGCCACGAGGTGTGGTCTGGGGGAACTCGATTCTTGGTAGAGAGGAGTTCTCGAGAGCTGGCAGCACGTCTTGGCAATCGAAGTCGAGAAATCGAATCTTCCCTCGCCCCTGGGCATTGCGGTCTTCTTGCACGGCAAATATCCCGGGAAGCTCAATATCGACCTTGCTTGAGACTCTTGAAAAATCTACCGCGGGGGAAACCGAGCAGCCCGCTCCATTCAGGTAGGGTTGGCACCAGGCCTCCGAACCGTTCTCTGTCTCATGGAGGGCGAGCACGTAGCCTCCATTTTGCTGGGAGCCATCGATGGTGAGTTGGGAAAAGTCCCCCTCAGTCAGTCTTCGTCCTGGAGCATCAAGCAGAGCTGCCTCAGGATTACCTAAAGCTCCGCCGACATCCACCAAGCCTTGCCCCAGGTCACAGGCAGAAGAGGAGGCGAAGAAGAAGAAAAGAGATATCCACTTTGATCCAGAGATCTTCATTCCTGCGAGTATAGCGCTTTCCGTGAGCCTGTCCGCTCGCTTTTTTTCGCCGTCTTTTAGCGCATCAGGGGGAAAATCTCAGACTCAGGCTTTCGAAGCGAGAGTCTTGTCGAGGTGACTGGATCGCGCTCCTGGCTTGTTGATGGCGCGATGGGGGTTCTGAGCGTTCTCCTTTGTGGTCAGCCGTGGGAGCTCGGCAGAGCTTGGTTGAGTCACTGGCAAATGACAGGTGACGAGCAGACCACCGTCATCACGGTTAGCGAGAGTGAGGATGCCTTCATGCGCTTCAAGAATTTCGCGCGACAGAGCCAAACCGATTCCTGTGCCGCCCTCTTTGGTCGAGAAGAAAGGTAACATTGCTTGCTCCAAGACTTTTTCAGACATGCCAGGGCCACGATCTGCAACTTGAATTTTTATAGTTTTTTGACCTTTCACCACGGTGAGCGAGGGCGGGCGATCGGGCGGGCCTACTTCAAGAGCATTCTTGAGTAAGTTGAGCAGCACTCGTTCCATTTGAACAGGGTCGATATACGCCGGTTCCTCGGGCAGTTTCCCATGAATTTCAAATTTGAGTTGGCGCTGAAGACTTTCGATAAAGTCTCCCCAAATCACTTCCCGGCGAGTTGGCATGGGGAGCCGAGCAATTTCGCGATAGCTTTCTAAGAAAGATGCGAGGTGGCTTGTCCTTTCAGCAATCGTTTCGAACAGCTTCTCCAATTTTATATCGTTGGCTCCTTTTTTGTTTAATTTTCTACCAGACGAAACCAGGGAGCTGATCGGTGCGAGTGAATTGTTGATTTCATGGGAAAAGACCCGGATTAATTTCTTCCAATTCTCGACTTCTGATCGGCGGACCTGGGCGGTAATGGGGCGAATGAGGAAGAGAAAATGCTGCTTCCGATCGATACGGATGGTTTTACTCGAAACAAGGAGAGTTTCTCGTTTTTCGTCACCTCGCATTGTGACGATGCTTTCTCCACCACTTTCTAAAGCATCTTGAATTTGAGGCGGCATATTTTTGAATGCGTCGACAAGGGGGAGGCCGATGATTGGCTCATGGCGATTTAAAATTTCATGACTAGTCGCATTAGCGTAGACGATAGCTCCCTCCGCATCAGAGAGCAGTACGGCGCTAGGATCGTGCTCGAGAGCTGCCGACAGGGGCTGAATTGCTCGAGTCAGGCGAGAGAGACGCTGTCCAGCGAGAATCGCTTCGCTACGAACGCGCAGAGTCCAGCGACCAAGAAGCAGGAAACCGACCAGGGCGCCAGCAACCATAAAGCAGACCACGATAAAGACCCGTTTCAGACTACGGGGTGCGGCGGACGCTTCGCGGAGTGGTATCTCTGAAACAATAGCAAGCTGCCAGTCAGCATTCCATGCGCCGCTACCTACCACCATATTGCCAGAATCTGTTTCGTAGCCGTCGGTGTTGAGGAAGAGCTCGCCTTGCTGCATTCTCTTACTGCTTGTCGCAGATAGAGGTAGCGATGGTTCTTTTCCTGAGCTTGGAGAGGACGTCGTGCTTTCTGTCGTCTCAGCCTGGGCTGCTCGAGGATAAACCTGTCCCCCAGTGGATAGATAGGCGGCAGTACGAGCGTTCTTTGTTGGCAGAGCAACTTCCAGCGATTCTTCGAGAGGAGCGTCGCTGGGAAAGAGAAGGATGCCTGCCGAATTGATGCTCGAGTTTGCGGGGACAAATATCAGAAATCGCTCTTTTTCGAAGAAGCGACTCGTTTGAGACGGTGTGAACAATAGAGGCTTTTGAGCCTGAAATAGTTGGCGCCGTTCTACGAGGAATTGCTCGAGCGATTCGTTGTTTTTGATGCGGATGGACGGGCTCGAGCTGAGCAGAGCTTGGGCGCCATCATCCAATAGAACCCACTCGTCGAAAATATTGCTTTCTTTCCAGGCACTGAGGCGTTTTTCTAAGTCTTGTTTTTCTCTCTCAAACGCTTCCTGAGGAGGTGAACTAAGAATCAAAATAGCTCGTTTCAGGTTGGCATTCTTTTGCAATGCTCCAGCGACCGAGAGCCGGAGCGCTAGGGTTTGTTGAAGTGCTTGGGTATTAGCGCTTCGTGTTTCATTCAGACGTTGGGCAAGAGAGCGATGCAATTCGCGCTCAACAGAATACCAGGCTCCAATCATCACACCCAAAATCAATAAGACAAGGCTGCTTCCTAGGATCACTCGCCATCGTCGAACGTAGGCGGGTAAAGCCTGCGAAGACTCGAAAGCCTGAAGAACCGACGTGCCCTGGAATGATCCTGGGGAGGGCTCTGAGATGTCCTTCGAACTTTCACTCTTGGAACCAGAGGCTGCGAGCTTTTCGTTTTTTGGGTTGGAGGGAGGCTGAGAAGGCATTTATGATCTTGCGGTCGTCTTTCGCTCTACACTGACGCCTAAGCGAGCCATTCTGCGGTAGAGAGCTTGACGACTGAGGCCAAGGTCTGCCGCCGCTCCGCTAATCACACCATGAGCTC
>JAKVCH010000393.1 GCA_022447485.1 Polyangiaceae bacterium
GATTTGTTCTTGGTTCAATACGGGTTTCAGAGAGGCGGGATGCTCGCCGGTCGTACGACGAGCAATTTCAAGCTCTTCGTCCAGAGTAGGATATTCGACTGGTATTTCTAACAGAAATCGATCCAATTGCGCTTCAGGTAAAGGGTAAGTGCCCTCTTGCTCGATGGGGTTCCTGGTAGCAAGGACGATAAACGGTTCGGGGAGGTGATGAGTTCTACCGCCAACGGAAACCTCTCGTTCCTGCATCGCCTGTAAAAGCGCCGCCTGAGTTTTGGGTGGAGTGCGATTGATCTCGTCCGCGAGCACGACCTGGTGAAAAATAGGACCAGGAATGAATTCGGTCACGCGCCCCCCCATCTGATCTGCTCCGGGGTCGCTCAAAACGTCTGTGCCTGTGATATCTGCTGGGAGGAGATCCGGTGTGAACTGGACGCGACCAAAGCTCAACTCGAGGCATTGGGCAAAACTGGACACGGTCAGAGTTTTGGCGAGGCCGGGCACGCCAACTATCAGAGCATGTCCAGAGGCTAATAAGACAAGCATGAGGTCCTGGAGCATTCGTTCGTGACCCACAATGATGCGGGACAGCTCTTCACGAACCGAGGCAGCACCTTGCTCCAACTCCTGAAGGAGCTCGCCGTCACTCACCTGTTTTTCCTGATAGTCACTCACGGTGAGCACCGTAGCCGAACAACTGAAAAGGCGAAACCTGGGCGCTCTCTTGCGCTTTCTTGGCTTTCATGGGAGCCGCACTGTGGCCTGTGACTGACTCCCTTAGAAAATTCCTTCTCGCCTTGCTCATGGCCGTCGGGCTTTATGGCGCTTTTGTGATTTTTTCCGGGTTTGAGTCGTTAAAAAACGCCCTACAGAACTTCTCCTGGTGGACTCTCTTTGCCACCCTCGGCCTGGCCACTGCCAACTACGGACTTCGTTTCCTGAAATGGCTCTACTACCTGCGCATCCTGAAAATTCAGCCCATCCCTCTCAGAGATAATATTCTTGCCTTTCTCAGTGGGTTCGCCTTGACGGTCACGCCAGGAAAATTGGGCGAAATGTTCAAAAGTGCTGTTTTGCAAAGCACTTACCAAATACCGGCAGAGCGGACTGCACCGATTGTTCTTGCAGAACGATTAACTGACGTGATCTCCATTGTCTTCATGGTTCTCGTCGGCAGCACGGCATTTTCGGGAGGGCTGCTGTGGGCGATAGCTGGAGCCGTGGCTGTTGTTGCGGGCTTGCTCCTTCTTCATTGGAACGCACCAAGCGACTTGCTCTTTCAACGACTCGAGAAGAGTCAGTTCAAAATCTCAAACCTAGTGCCACAACTGAAGGTTGCTCGCGATAGCCTCCAAACAACAACACAAATAGATAAGCTTTGGTACCCCAGTCTGCTCTCCACCCTGGGTTGGACGGCAGAAGCCTCAGGGCTTTGGTTACTCCTCCAAGGCTTTGGACAGCCCATCTCCGAAAAACTCGCGCTTTTCTTCTATTCGACCAGCATGCTAGCCGGTGCATTGATTCCCGTACCGGGCGGACTGGGCGTCACTGAAGCAATGATCCAAGGTCAACTGGTGGAGCTCGGTGGAGTCACATCAGCAACGGCAACAGGAGCGATGCTGCTGCTGCGGCTGGCGACTCTTTGGTGGGCAGTCGCACTCGGATTTATCTCCTTAGCGCTCCTGAAAAGAAGATTTCCCCAACTACTCCGCGCCTCGGAAAATATTGAAGAAGCCTAAGAAGAAAGCTTCTGAAACTCTTCGAGAGCGCGCTGCATATCCTGAGGTAAAGCTGTCTCGAAAAGAAGTCGCTTACCCGATGTAGGATGCAAAAAACCTAATTCAGCGGCATGTAAAGCTTGGCGCCCCAACTGATCGGCGAGACGCCGTGATGCTGGATCTAATCCACCGTACCCACCATAGAGACCATCTGCTAGAATCGGCGCTTTGCACTGCTGACTCAGATGAACACGGATCTGATGAGTGCGACCCGTTTCTAAACGGCAGGTGAGCCGGGAAACTTTGGACTGGCCGATTCGCTGCACCTCGACAATTTCTGTCACGGCAGGTTTTCCATCCTGAACGAGGGAAGAGAAGCGCAGTTTTGCGTGGGGATCACGGCCATGAAGGGTCTCCACCTTCCGAGGTGCTGGATGACCGACAACCAAAGCTTCATAACGACGCTGAATACTATGCTCTTGGAATTGAACCTTGAGAAATTCCCTCGCGCGGGCGGTTTTGGTAACAACCAAAAGACCCGATGTATCTTTGTCGATGCGATGAACAATTCCTGGACGTAGGTGACCCACCGGATCGCGGGGGTCACTTGGCACATGCCGGAAGGACTCCAACGCCAGCAGACCATTCACCAAAGTGCCTCGGGCATGGCCTGCTGCTGGGTGTACAACCATTCCAGCTGGCTTATTCACGACGAGGAGATCGTCATCCTCGTGGATAATATCTAGCTTTAGATCAGGGTCAGGAAGAGCCTCTGATAAGGGTGGATCGCTCGGCGAAAACTCAATCCAATCGCCAGATCGAACTCTGTCTTTTGCTCGACGGACATGCCCATTCACCAAAACCCTATCCTGGCGAATCCACCTTTTCACTTCCTCGCGCGTCACATCTGGTAGAAGTCGAGCCAAAGCTCGATCTAACCTCTCCGGAAGCTCAGCCTTCACCTGTAGACGTTGAAATTCGCTCACAGGTAAAATGAATCGTTTACGTCATTGAGAAATTGACGTTTACCAAATTTCACTTTTTATATGACCCTTTGAACGAATCAAAACGTCAACGAGAGCCCGCTCATAAAATTGATGAGAGTAGAGTTCAGGGGACACGCGACTCTTGAAAAGGGCGCGCCCTTCTTCAATCTCTTCGTCAATCTCAGCAAATAAAGTGTCGTTCTGAATTCCCGTGGTGATCTTTTCTTCGTTATAGAGAGAAAGGTCACTAGCGATGGCTCGCGCTAAGCGGCGAGCAGCTTCTTGGGTGTCAATCAGGGCCATGGGTGAGAGTATCGCCCAGTTCAACCCTCGCTGTCAAAACTTCGTCTTCTAGCCACGGCAAGTTGTCTGGCAAAGAGGTAAAAGCCCACAGAACTCAGAGGAATTTCCAAGAGTAAGGCAGGCATAGCGTAACGCGCTGCACCAAAAAACACACCATGCACGGCGACGAGACTGCCTAAAACGCCGATCCACCACAGAACTGTCGGCTGCTGTCTCGCTCCCTTGAGAGTGAGACCATAAACCGGTGCGACAACGGCAAAGCACCATGGAAAACAACCAGCCGCCAACCCGAAGGCTGCCATCCACACAGCTCGCAATGCGGCCCTTGTTTTTCCAAGAACGAAAAAACCGAATCTTTGACGAAAAATCCAGGTAGGCAGCGCCGCCCAAAAGAGGCCAAGCCCGACAAGCATCAACCTCATGGCCACTTGCTCGCTATTACGCAGGAGCACGAAACCTGACTCTGTAAATGTACCCGCTTCTTTTAAATAGGCAGAAGCGGCACCGGCATAGTCAAAAGTCACCCGTAACTTCTGGGGTAATAAACCAAGCCACGCACCGAAGTCGGATTGAATTCGTCGTCGCGCAGCTCGGGCAAAACAGCGATCTTTGCCAACTTCATCAAAAACCTCGCGACACCCTTCTGGCACCCGCTCACCTGCAATCGGCGTCCACGCGCCTCGCCCCTCTTCAAAAGTACCAATCAAAAGATTCCAGCCACCGTTGGCACTGATAACGGTGCAAGCGCCGAGTTTTTCGCAATTCCGCAAGGTCCAAGGTGTCACGGCGCAGACAACCCCCAAACTGAACGCACCGGCCAACAAGACTCGGTGGAGGA
>JAKVCH010000394.1 GCA_022447485.1 Polyangiaceae bacterium
TTGGGGCTGTCGGAGGAAGCGAATGGCTTCCCTGAGCAGTGCCATCCCGCCTTTTGGGGCATCGATGAATTCATCGGAACTCCACACAAGCAGAGTGTCTAGTCGATGCCTGCACGAGTCAAGAGATGAGTTCTGTGCTTTGGTGAGGTCCTTTTCCAGCGAGCAGCTTTTTGTAGAGCTCTTTTGTTCGTTCAATCATTGTTTCTCGACGGAACTCATCCTGATATCTCTTTGTGGCCGCAGCAGAGAGCTGGGCATGCAGTTCAGGGTTTTTGAAAAGCTTGGTGTATGCTTGCGCTAGAGCGGGACTATCCTCAGGTGGGACGACTAGGTTCGCTCCCTGGGCGACCCAAGGGACACCCGAACGAAGAGAGGTCGTCACAATCGGTTTTCCAAGCGAGAGCGCCTCGATTTGCGAAATACCAAACGCTTCGGAGCGCGCCGTCGATGGCATCGTAAAAATATCAGCCGCGCTCAGGTAGGGAGTGATATCTTCTACATGTCCCAGGAGCTGGACTCTGCCTTCTAAGTTATCTCGGGCAATTTGTTCGCGCAGCTTTGTTTCCAGAGGGCCAGTGCCGATGATCAATAACTGAGCGTCGACCTCCTTCATGGCTTCGATAGCGTATTGATAGCCTTTATAATAGACGAGACGACCGACTGCCACGATCAGCTTCTTGCCGTAGCGTTGGCGAATGTCCTCCACTTCGGAAGCGGGTGACGCGGAAAGAGGTGTGATGCCAAAGGGGACCACGGTTGTTTTTTTGCGATGTTGCCCGAGCAATGGCGAGCTTTCTACGTAGGGAGGTGAGCTTGCGATGACCGCTGCTGCGCGCCGATAAATTCTACAATCCACTGGCTGGAAGAGCCTTGCTAAGGCTTGTTGATTGACGATATCGCTATGGTGAGTGATCACAAGAGGGATGTTTTGCGGGACGAAGAGCGCTGACAGCAAGGCCCCTGGATTGGGATAGTGGAGGTGAACCAAATCTGCCTTCGTTCTCCTGAGGAGAAAAGGTAGACCGGGCGTCAGAGGCTGACTCTTCAGGACGCCAAGTGAGGCGAGACGGTGGATGTGGACTTGCTGCCAATCTTCTTGAAGACTCTTTGGTCTATCGTTGGCAACGAGAACCTCGACGGCAAACTCGTCCACGAGACCACAACAGAGGCTTTCCAGATAAGATTCGATTCCGCCACGGTGGGGCGGGAAGAACTTTCCGACATGCAAAATTCGTTTTCGGCTGCCTGCGGCCATTGGGCTTCTTATAGACGCTATTCGGGGGAAGTGACTAGTGGACGTCTGTCGGTGAGGACTTCTTGGGGGCTTTTCCCTGAATCGGCACCGAGTCGGGCAAGGTGCTTCGTCGCAAAGAAGAAGCAGGGCTATTCTCAAGGAGACAGGTTTCCGTCTTGCGAGCTTTCCTGAGGTGCAGCACAGTAGGAGTGTGAAGACTTTTTTGCTTGCCTTTGCTGTCTCCTTGCTAGCATCTGCGCTTTTGACCCCCCTGGTGCGTCATTTTGCCCTCCGTTGGGGAGCCGTTGCTCTGGCAGGAGAACGTAGTGTCCATGCTGGGGTGATCCCTCGACTTGGAGGTATTGCTCTAGCTAGTGCGGCCAGCCTGCCTCTTTTGTTTTTTCTTCTGCTCGACTCGGGCGCGATGAATAAGATTCGACCGAGTGGTCATCTGATCATTGGTCTAGCACTCGGTTCAGTACTGATGGCGGGCATGGGCGCGCTCGATGACCTCAGAGGTTTGTCAGCGCGTTATAAGTTGTGCACTCAGGTGGTGGCCGCAACCCTTGCATTTTTCTTTGGCTTCCAGATTCAGGCGATCGAGTTGCCCTTTGTTGGTGTTCTATCGATGGGCGTTTTTGCCTACCCCGTCACTGTTTTCTGGATCGTTGGCATTGTGAATGCATTGAACCTTATCGATGGTCTAGATGGCTTGGCAGCCGGCGTGGCCTTTTTCGCCTGCATCACGAACTTTGTTGTGGCTGTTATCTCGAATTCCGTTTTGGTAGCCCTATTGATGTCCGCAATGATGGGTTCTCTTGTGGGGTTTCTTATTTATAACTTTAACCCAGCGCGCATCTTTATGGGCGATTCCGGCAGCTACTTCCTCGGGTTCGTGTTGGGTTGCTCTGCCTTAGCTGGTCAGAATCAGAAGGCATCAACCGCAATCTCACTTTTGGCCCCGATTATCGCGATGGGTGTGCCTCTGCTCGATACTTCTTTGACGATGATTCGGCGCGCGCTGGAGCGTAAGCCCCTATTCTCGCCGGACCGCGGACATATTCATCATCGACTTTTGGACCTCGGGCTCACCCATCGTCGAGCCGTTCTTCTGCTTTATGGTGTTTCGATTATTCTCTGTGGTGCGGCGATTGGAATTGCCTTAGGGCGACGTTGGGCGGTTGGCGTGGCGTTTATCGTTGCGATTACAACCCTCTTTGGCCTCGTGCGCTTCGTTGGCGCACTGCAGTGGCAGCAGCAATTAAGAGCAAATCGCTTACGCATCTACGATGAGACAGCGCAGTTTTTGCGCCTTGAACTTCCAGCTGCGCTAGCTCGTTGGTCGTCTCTCAGCTCCGAGCCCGAGGTTTATGAAGAACTCTTCTCTTTGCATCAATCAGGGAGCTTTAGCGAAATTACATTGAGGAGTGTTGAGCAGAAAGAGGTGATTGCGGACTGGCAAGAGCAAGGGGCACCAAATCGTCGGGGACCGGCCGTCATAATTCCTCTCGGCCCCGACTTTGCTGCGACCCATCAAGTTGAGTTTTATTCAAGGAGCGGCGATCCCTTGAGCCGCGAAGCTGCAATTCTCTTACAGGTCTTTTGCGATACAGCTGCGGCACGACTTTTTGACTTAGATTCCTCCCTGGCGCCACGAACGCTGCGAGCGCCGGGAGAGGCTGCGAAGAATCGCTCCTAAGGCTGACTGTAAAGAGTCGTGGGCTCAACAGTCTGCCCATGAGAGCATGAGGCGGAGCAAGGCAGAGGCTTAGACATCTTCCTTCTTTCCCCAAGAAAGAATCTTTAGGTCCAGGACACAGGTTGCGTAGATGGCGGGGACCAAAACGAGAGAAATGATTGTTGCCACGAGAAGGCCGCCAATTTGAGCCGCGCATAGCGGTTGCCAAAGCGGCCCGCCATGAAACCATAAAGGTATTAAAGCAAGCACGGTTGCGCCAACCGTTATCAAAACGGGTCGCAGGCGCATTAAACCTGCGTCGACCAGAGCTCGCTCAAGGTCCTCTCCCTCTTTTTCGCGCTCATCAATGAAGTCAAAGAGCACAATGATATGACTGACGATGACTCCAATCAGGCTTGCGATTCCGAGGAACGCCATGAACGAGAATGGTTTATCGGTCACGAGAAGTGCAACGAGACTGCCCGCAATGCCAAAAGGAACGGCGCTGAACACCAGAAGCGGTTTGATGAAGCTCTCAAACTGAAAGACGAGGGCGAGGAAGATACCCAATGCTGAGATGGTCAAGACCTTCAGTAGCTGGGAGAAACCATCGACTTGACGAGCTGCTTCGCCACCCACACTTAGTTGGTAGCCTTGGGGGAGGTTCTTCTTAAATTCTTCTAAAGGACCTGAGATCTCTTGAAGAATTTGTGACGCAAAGCGCCCCTCTTTTGCCTGGGCATAAACCTTTTGAATGCGGAAGTGGTCTTGTCTTTCGATTCTTTGTTCCGACCAATTGAGCTGCGTGCTGGCAATAGCGTTGATCGGTACCCCTTTTCCACCGTTTTGAGTGTAGGCCTGCACTTCACCAAGCGTGGCGAGGGAAGGGCGAGCGAGAGGTTCCAATTTTGCTATTACAGGGA
>JAKVCH010000395.1 GCA_022447485.1 Polyangiaceae bacterium
CTTTCAATGATTAATTTCGGTTGGCTCTTATAATAGAAGGCGCCGTAGATCAGGTTCACCCCAAGTATTCCCAGAGCCTCCGCCTGACTTTGATTGTCGTCGTCGAGCATGCGCACGTGTAAGACGATTTCGCTCGGGGGAGCCTCAGGGTAGAGCTGGAGCTGGATCCCCAACCAGCCATGGCATTCGTTTTTTTGTTGAAAGCTGCGGGCCGTGACTGTCGCTGCGTAACTAAAGAATTGAGTTGTCTTGGGCTTATTCTTGGCGAGGCGCTCACTCAGCAGGTCAAATTCCCGGCTCAGCATTTGCTCGAGCCTTTCGCGACTCACGTAGGCAGAGACTTTGCCGTAAATTTCGTCACTAATGGTCATGTCGTAGGCCGACATTGTCTTCGCCACTGTGCCGGCCGCCGCTCCCGCCGAAAAAAACTTGCGGGCGACCTCTTGGCCAGCTCCAATTTCTACGAAAGTGCCGTATTTGGCCTCGTCCAGATTAATGTCCAGAGCTTTTTGCTCGGTCGAGATCTTGGTGTTGCGTTCAATCATGTGCCTGTCAGCGTTCTCAGATGCGAAACAAGGGGCGGAACATCCTCGCCCTGAGGCCACCTATAGCTGAGCCGGTGCCCGCTGACGACTCCCATGAATTCGCCGCCAGAATAGACTTGGGTCAGCTGGGTGGAGTCCGTTGCTACGGAGATGCTGAGAGAAAAGGTGAGCTCTTCCTTGGCGCTTTATTTGGTCGAGCGGCAGTTCTCGTTCAACCGCTCCGTGCCTGACCATGCGCACTCGCCGTCGATGCAGTCGATGAGGTTATTCGCAAAAGATTGACTGCTATGGCTGAAGATACCAAACCAGCCGCCATCGTCCCAGACGGCCGTCGGGTAGCCTTGCGGTTTGGCGTTGTCATGATCGAATTTTTCGTACCAAAGGCGAATGTTGTTGCAGTCCATGCCGTCCAGAACGCTGTCCCAACCCACGCCCCACTCTCCGATGTAGACTGGCATGCCTTGGCCCACGGTTTCGGACCAATTTTTCATCGTTGTGATAGGATCGGCGATATCAGCATCCGTCCAAGGATCATCGTAAGTTCCTTGGTCGTTGCCGCAAAATTCCCAAGGGTTGTAGTGGTGAAAGGTGACCATCACGTAGGGATCTTCTCCTCCTCCTACTTCGTTGAGATCTTTCCAAACGGCCGGTACTTCGGCGGCGCCGAACCATTGGTTGCCGCCGATGATCAGAATGCGCTGGGGGTCGACAGCGCGAATCTTGTTGTAGGCGAGTCCTGTCATCTCGCGTAGATCGGCAGCGGGCATTGGAGCTGTCGAATCTAAGTGAGGCTCATTGAGAATTTCAAAGAGCAGGCGGTGGGAGCGATCCTGAAAAAGCACGGCAATATCTTGCCAGAGGCGTTCTAAGACGGCCGAACGGGAATTCGTCTTGAGAGCCTTTTCATGATGGGCGTTGATCACGACGTACATGCCTTCAAGAGAGAGCGCGTAGTCGACGACGCTTTTGATCACGGCGAGTCGTGGATGATCCAGCTGAATGGCACCGACCAGTGGATCAGCGACCAAAAGATCGCCTCCGACAGCCTCTGTCCAAGTGATGGGGATACGAACATTTCGATGCCCCCGAGCATAATAGGCGTCAATCTTTGCTTGCGCGGCCGCCAGTGTGCGAGGGTGCTGAGTGCTTTCAAACATCTGGCCCAGGTTAAAGCCAAGGCGCATGGCTGCGGCTGCGTCCACGGCGGTCATCCCATCGTCAGCGAGCTGACCGGGTGCGAGGTTCGTGTTTTCTTCGCCAGGAGGTGCCTGCCCACCGGTGGCGTTGGGGTCCCCGTTCGCCGCCGTGTTATCACTACCAACGCCCATCTCAGTGGCCATCTTCCGTGTGCTTTCTTGTGCCGGCTGCTGTGGGGGGGGTGGGGTGCGGGGGGTTGAACCACAAGCGGCTAGGGCGAGAGCGACTCCGAAGAGTGGAAGAGCAGTGGTTGCACGAGACATCGCTCAATATGATAGCGCTATCTGTTTTTCAAAGCTTTTTCTTTCGGAGCAAATCGCTGCTCAAAGAGGAGCAATTTAATTAAGAAAGTAAAATCACGGTGAGGTAGTGATAGGGAGCCGAGGCACAAGCCGACCCATCGGCTGACCCATCGGCTGATTGGTCGTGGTTCTCCAGTTTTCGAACACGCTCCAAGCGCGGTCGAACGCGAACCAGCCTCTCAGAGGTCCCCTCGGCACAGAGTGCAATTCGCTTTCCCGCTAGGGGCTTTCTTCGGTGACTGTTTGTTACTCGCCATCCTCAGCAGCATGGAGCCAACTCTGCCCTCAGAGAATCGTCTGAATGCTGAGCTCGGAGTGAATTCCCGTCGCTACCATACTCAATCCGGCACGGCGCCAGAGTGGGACGTTCGTCTCGGCCACTACTCTTCGTGAGCTATTTCGTTCAGAGCTCTCGAGCGGAAGTGTGGCTCTGTGGCCAAAGAAGCGAGATAGTCGACAAAGCCGATGGTCCCAGCGATAAATTTCGCTCTTTCGCCTTCGCCGAGGCAAGCTTCCTCTGCACCAAAGCCGTAGGTTTTGATCTGTGAGCTAATGCATTCGCCGACCTCGGGGAGCTCTGCGAGTGACCGAGCGAGATCTTCCTGACCGCTGACCGCCGGGGCGCCATCGATCGGGGGAATTGCTCCTGAAGCGTTAATGGGTAGGCCGCCTTCCGTCTCTCGGAAGCGACCGACTTCATCAAAGTGCTCGAAGGCAAAGCCAATTGGGTCGAATTGGCTGTGGCAGGAATTGCAGAGAGGGCTGGCTACATGGAGTACCTCATAGCGCTCTCGGGTCGTGGTGACGCCCACCTCCACTACGGGTATTTCCGGTACATCCGCCGGCACCTCTAAAGGTGGAGCGCACAGGAATCGATCATGGACCAAGAGCCCGCGCTGGGTGGGTGAAGAGCTATCAGGAGAGGCCTCTGTGGCTAATACTGAGCCTTGGGCGAGAACACCAATACCCCTTCCCGCGGGGCGCTCGAGCGAAGCGTAATCGCTTGCGGGCGGAGTGAAGCCATAGAAGCCGGCGAGAGCTGTGGAGGGATAAGTCGCGCTCGCTGTGAGCAATTCAGGAAAGCCCCCTCGTTCTTCGATCACCACGGCTTCAATAAAGCGGCGGGTCTCTTCGCGCATATCATTCCGGAGCGATTCAAAGTCGACGATGCCCGACTTCGAGATGCTGCTGACCCGTGCATAACCTAAGAACGCTTCGAAAAAACGATGTATTTGCTCTTTGCCTCTTTCGGTGGACAAGAGGCTCAGAGCTTTCTCCCGAAGGACCTCTGGGTCATCCAGAAGCCCATTGGCCGCATCTTGTAAAAGAGCGTCATCCGGAGGAGCGCCAGAGAATGTGTAGGCGAGAGCAGTGGCTACTTCAAAAGGGGAGAGGCTACGTGCTTGGGAGACGACGCTGCCGATCTCTGAGCGGTAGAGGGTGGCGGGAGCCAGAATCAGCGCCCTGCTCAACCAGCCGATCGCTGGGGCAAAACCGCTGGCAGCAGCCGCTTCGTCAAAGAAGCTCAGGTAGCGCTCGACTTCATCTGCGGTCAGAGGGCGACGAAAAAGTCGCTGCCCGTAGGTTGCTAGAAACTCTTGGGCACAGGCCTGGTCGGCTTGGGCCGCGCAAGGCAAAATAGCACCGATATTCATCTCGATGGCGGCAGCCAATTCTTCTGTTGTCGCATTCAATTCACGGGCCGTCTGTTTCGAGACCAAGAGCTTTATCGCCTCGTTATCAAAACCATATTCCGAGATCGGATCGGGGCTGAGAGATGAGG
>JAKVCH010000396.1 GCA_022447485.1 Polyangiaceae bacterium
TCACCTCGTCGTCCTTCTCGAGCGCTGGCTTGCGGCCGAGCGCTGGCTTTTGGTCAGGCTGTTCTTTTCAGCCAGGTGCTGGTCGGTTGTGGCAGCGATGCAGCAGAGGAGAGTTCGCGTTCACCATCGAGCCTAGCAGGTGTCGTCGAGAGCGCGGAAGACTATGGTCCGCGCGACGATGGCAGTGGAGCGTTTCGCACCCATTGTGTGGAGTCTCACGAGAACTTTGACGACCCCTTAGTCTTTCCCGAACAGCCCAACGGCGCTCACCATCTTATGTTTTTCGGAAATCCCGGGGTGGATGCCTTCACGACTCCCGAGTCCCTGCAAGAGGCCGAGGGCACGACCTGCGACGGAGTGCAGTTGAACCGTTCGGCGTATTGGGTGCCAGCGCTTTACGATGCTTCTGGCGAGAGGATTGCCTATGAGGAGCCTCTTTTTTACTACAAGACTGGCTATCACCTGCCCGCCGATTCAATTCAGGCACCCCCTGAGGGGCTGCGCATGATTGCGGGCGATGCCATGGCGAAAAGCCCCCAGAGCACTCAAGTTGTTAAAATGCGCTGTGGGAGCTGGGTTTCCGTTCAGGAATGGTTCGATCAGGGCGATCCGCTCGATCATGTCCCCTATCTACCTGATTGCGAGGTGGGCGACCTGGTCGAGCTGCGTATTGTCTTTCCTCAGAGTTGGGATGGCGAGAATCTCGATGCCCCCGATCATAAAAGCCATATGGCCTACCCCAGTGAGGCGACGCCACCCCAAACGGGAACTGGCCGCTGCCCCGAGAGCCATCCCGTGCCCCTCCCGGAAATCTCCTACAACTTTGCCATCTACGTGACTGAAGAGTCTGGCTCCCCGACGGAGTGGCGTTTCTCTTCGGAGCGGGGAGGCGATGTTGTGGGCGGCAGTAGTGCTCATGGTGATTGGATCAATGGCTGGGACAGCGAGATCATGGAAAAAATCGTCGAAAACTGTCTGCGACCCGCAGTGGAATGCGGCGTCGGATTATTGGGAGACGGCACCCGCCTTCGCTCCGTGATCGACGAAGGCCCCTTTGTCGAGCCTTGATGACAAGACGCGGGCGTAGCTTGCGGAAGAGCGGTAGTGCAGCTCGCGGAGGTCGCATCTCAGAGATCTCCACGACCAGCTAGCTCCTTGCAGACGCGCCCGGAGCAGAGGAATTCGTGGCGTGCCGAATTGTTGTTGAACCGCGCGAGCAGCAGGGGCAAGATCTGCAGAATGCGCAAGAAATTCATTCTACGAGTTCTATTCTCTTTGAGCTTCATCAGCTTGCCCGCTTGCGAAGACTCGACGGCTGAGCCCGAGAGTCTGCAAGGAATCGTCGAGCTCGATGAGCGCTCGATTGGCTTTGAGCTGCCTGGACGAATTTTGAAAATCGGCGTGGAGCGGGGCGATATCGTGAAGAAGGGCACGGTCTACGCTCGGCTCGATTCGACTCTCGAAGAGTACAATCTCGATGAGCATCTAGGTCTCGCCTCGGCCGAGAAAGCAGAGCTCGCTCTTCTTTACGAAGGCACTCGCGTGGAAGAAATTGAGAAGGCGCGGGCACGAGTGAAGGGAACTCAATCGACAGTGCGCGCGCGTTATCTGGACTACGACCGCTTGAAGAGTCTGTATGCAGATGACTCTGTCTCGAAAAGCGAGCTCGACGTCGCCCGAGGTGTGTACGAGAGCGCTCGCGCGCTGAATGAAGAGGCGAAGCAGGGGCTACGTCAATTACAGGCCGGCCCTCGGGAACAAGAGATCGAGGCTGGGGAGGCCCGCTTGGTAGCGGCCGAAGCCGCGGCTGACGGTAGCCGGGAGAGAGTGCGCCGCCATGTGCTTTATGCTTACGACGACGCCGAGGTGCTGGATGTCCCCGTGAAGTTTGGAGAATATGTCGTGACAGGGACGACGATTGTCGTCGTCGCCGATACCACTCACCCTTATGTCGATGTGTTCGTCCCCCAAGGGCGGGTGGGTGAGTTTCAGGTGGGGCAGCCGGTTTCCGTGCATGCCGATACTTTGGCCGAGCCTTTGGGTGCCCGGGTGGAGCATTTAGGACGCGCGATGGAGTACTCGCCGCGCTTCCTTTTCAGTCCCGACGAGCGCCCCTACTTAGTGCTGCGTATGCGGGTGCGTATTTTCGACCCGGAGCGCAAGATTCGAGCGGGAATTCCTGCCTTCGTCACTCAAGGTGCGCCAGCGGGCGCTGCTCTTCCCCCGGCTCCTGCGGATTGGGGCGCGGCAGGTCGAGCCGGCGTCGACGAACCGGCTGCGCCTCCGGCTGCAGGTGAGCAGCAGTGACCCGCACAGAAGCAGAAGCGCTGGAAGAGGCGCCGGTTGTGGTCGAGACCCAAGAGCTCACCATGGATTTTGGTGGGGGAGTCGTGGCGCTGAATCACGTGAATTTAAAGATTCATGCGGGGGAGATCTTTGGCATCTTAGGCCCGAATGGCTCGGGGAAAACTACCATGATGCGTATCCTCACGGGGCTCTTAGACCCCTCCTCGGGGAGCGCTAGCGTGGGCGGCATCGATGTGCAGAAAGATCCCGAGAGCGTCAAAAAAATGATCGGCTACGTCGCGCAGCGAGTCAGCCTCTACGAAGACCTAACCATCGAAGAGAATATCGAATTCTACGCTTCAATTTACGGTAGCCCGGATGGCCAAGGAAGCGTGAAGGAGCGGGCGGCACGAGCTCTCGACGAATATGGGCTGAGTCAAAGGCGTCATCAAATGGCGGGTCAGCTCTCCGGAGGCTGGAGGCAGCGGGTGGCTTTGGGCTGCGCCACGATGCACCAACCGAAGCTCGTCTTTCTCGACGAACCCACCGCAGGCCTCGACCCGGCAACCAGGCGCGACTTTTGGGAAACCATTCACCAAATTGCTCAACGCGGCACGACCATCATCGTCAATACGCATTACACCGACGAAGCAGATCGCTGCCATCGGGTGGGCTTTCTTTTTGGAGGCAATCTGCTCGAGGTCGGCCCACCCAAGCAGCTTTCCGAGCAATTAGGCATCGAGGTCGTCGAGCTGGAGGTCGATAACGGCGAAAAGGCGGCCAGCGTGCTCAGTCGTCAGCCTGGGGTGCTCGAGGTCGGGCATTTTGGTCATATCCTTCGGGTCGCCACGAAAGGTGCCGAGGCCCAGAGCTTGGTGCGTGATGCGCTCCAAGGAGAAGTCGAGCTCTCCTCACTTTTGCCCGCTCGTTCCACAATCGAAGACGTCTTTGTGGCGAAGGTGCGCGAAATTGCCAAGCAGCAAGGGGGGCAGCTATGAGGCGATTATTTGCGATTGCTTGGAAAGAGCTGCTCCAATTAAAGAGAGACCGACTCTCACTCGGGATGGTCGTGGCCCTACCCATTGTCCAGCTGCTGCTCTTTGGTTACGCGATCGATACCGATGTTAAGCATATACCAACAGTTGTTTATGATCAGGATCGCAGCCCTGGCTCTCGAACCTTGGCCCAAACAATTGCCTCCACTCAATACATCGATCTTGTGGGCTCCGTCGATGGCTACGAGCAAGTGGAGCGCTCCTTGCGTGGCGGCCAGGCGGAAGCAGCGTTGATCATTCCGCCGAAAATGCAGAGCGATGTCGTAGAGAGTCGCCCGGTTGACGTGCAGTTCATTGTCAATGGCGTCGATCCCCAGATTGTGGCGAGTGCCCTGGGTGCTGTTGAGGGAGTGACCGCAGACGTGGCCCGACGCATCTCTTGGAAAAAGCTCGATCGCCAGGGTGTCGAGCTGCAGCAGGCCAATTTAACCCTCGTTCCTTTGGTGAAGTACAACCCCGATCGACGCAGCGCTGTTTTTATTGTGC
>JAKVCH010000397.1 GCA_022447485.1 Polyangiaceae bacterium
TGCTCAATTGTTCGAGAAAGGCTTCTGGAGAGCTTGGGGCTGACCGAGCCTTTTCAAAAGGAGAAGGCGGTGCAGCCGACGAACGCACTTCTTCGTAGTCGACGGGCGGGGGAGCCGTGACCGAAATATCCACTGACTGTTGAGGCTCTTCCTCGAAGTCGTCAGATTGTTCTTGAATCTGAGCAGCTCGAGGAGGAACAGCCGTGACGTCTTCAATCGATGGCTGTGAATGATTGGCAAAAGGGTCGGCGGGCGTCACTTGCTCTTCCTTTTCGAGAGGCGGCGCTTGGGTATCGATGCTCGAACGTTTTCCATCAGCAAGCAGCTTTTCGAGGCGAGGTTCGAGAGCCTCTGAGTCAATCAGTGCTTGGGCCTCAAGATAGCGAGCCTCTGTGGTGATAGCGACGCTGAACTCGCCGAGCAGCTGCTGGAGTACTTCCGCCTCAGCCGGTGATGGGGGAGCGGTCCCTATCAGCAAAAGGGATGGTTGTACGCTCACAACGAAGGCGTAGCCTCGATCCCTCATAAGTTGGGACCGTGATATCTCTACTTGAATTGGCCCTTGAATTTCAAAGGACCCAAAAGTGAGGGCCAACGTCTGAAGTAATTCATCTTCATTGATGAATTTTAATTCCAAAAGACTTGTGGTCAGCGCTCCGCCAAATATCGTCTGCCGTGCTCTTGCCTCATGCAGTTCATCTTCCGTGCAGTACTTTTCCAGCAGTACGTTCTTCAATTTCTCAGCGGCATCCATCGGCGGGTCAGTCTACAAAGTAATTGAGCAATAGACAGCCTCGAATGTGGCTCTATCCACCGTTGAGCAAGGAAAATTGGTGGAAGCCACTGAGTAGAAACTGGGCCAAACCAAGATAGACAATAATTCCGAGGACATCGACGAGAGAGGCAATAAAGGGCGTGCTGCTGGTTGCAGGGTCAAGTCCCAATCGGTGTAGCAGGAGAGGCATCATTGAGCCGACGACACAGCCCATCGTGACGATACAGAGAATCGTTATCCCCACCAGTGCTGCGAGGCCCGAGCCTGCGTCTCCAAAATACGCTCGTGCTGAGCCAATCACAGCTAGTAAAAACCCGAGAGTGAGCCCTTGAAGAAATTCCCGTCCCAAGACGCGCCACCAATCGCGCGATTGAATCTCGCCCACGGCAAGCCCTCGAATGATCAATGTCGATGACTGAGAACCAGAATTTCCCCCTGCACTGATGAGAAGAGGCAAGTAAACGGCCAGTTGAGTCACTGCCCCGAGGACCGGTTCGAAAGCGCTCATGGCTGTCGTAGTGAAAAATCCTCCGACGAAAAGGATCAAGAGCCACGGAGCGCGCTTTTGCAGGTAGGTCCAAAAAGATGCCGAGAAATAAGACTCATCAATGGGGTCGATGGCGCCCATTCTTTGGGCATCTTCCTCCGCTTCTTCTTCAAAAACATCGATAACATCGTCGGACGTGATCAGTCCTAAGAGCTTTTGGTTTTCGTCGACAACAGGCAGGGCATGCATATCGTAGCGCGCAAAAACTCGCGCAACTTCTTCTTGATCCATTTCTGGAGGGACGCTCACTAAGTTCCGCTCCATCACGTCTCGGACGATAGCCGTTGCTGGAGTCATGAGGACTTTGCGCAAGGTCATGAAGCCCGTAACATCTTCGTCTTGGTCTAAGACGTAAAGTGCCTGGAGCACTTCGACTCCTTCGGCCGCTTTTGCTCTCAAGGTAGAGAGGGCTTGTTCTACTGTCGTTTGTTCAGAAACAACAACAACCTGATTCGTCATGAGGCCACCGGCCGAAGTCTCTGGCCAGCGACCTAACTCTTGGACATCGCGCGCTGCGTCAGGATCAACTGTTTTGAGGCGAGAGAAAAAGCGTTGAGCCTTCTCCGCCGGAAGGTGGTCGAAAAAGTCGGTTGCATCATCAGCATCCATTTCGCTGACCATGCGGACTGTCGATTCAATTCCTAGGACCGGCGCTAGTTCAACTTGTCGCTCTTCCTCAAGGCGTTCAAAAACCTGGGCCGCGAGTTCAAAAGGCATAGTCTTGAGCGCCTGAGCAAGCCCTTCGTCGTCGAGGGTCGCCAGACCGTCGGCAATGTCCTGAGGGTGCAACTCGTCGAGCAGTTCGGCGACCCCTGCAGGGTTTGACTTGAGTAACTCTTCCAAGTCAGGGCCGATCAAGCGTCCGAGTTCCATTACATCTGCCCTTTCGCTTCAGTCGTTAAAGAGTAGCCAAGTGCCTTCAGGCATTGCTCGCAACTCCTATCCTCGGGAGCTGCCTCAGTATGTACGGTGCCGGCGGGGTCTTGTCGACACTTCTAGTTCATTTCCCAGATTTCCTAAAAGAAGGACCTTAGTTCACGAGAAACCACTTCACTCCTGTCTTGATTTCCATATGCAAGTGGTCTGCGTGGGCATCGTCAAAGTGGGGGGTGAGAGTATAGTGAAAAATACGCAGATCAGAGGCTTCACAAGCGAGGCTGAGTAATTCACGCCCCCGCCGTCCCAAGAGTTGACGGCCTCCGTCGCCACATGTTTTCGCGCCAATTTGGCTCGGCCAATGAGGACCAACGGCTATCCACTGCCCCGTGCGTTTTTTGAGTGCTCCGAGGTCGATTGCCATCCCACCAGGATGGCGATGGTGGTAGTGCCCCTTCTTTGCGGGCCCACCATGCGGAGGACGGTACATCGTAAAATGAACTAGCTCCACGAAGCCGTGAGCCGCCAATAATTCACTAAAGTCGTCAAGCGCCAAAGCAAGTCGACCATCGAGAATTTCGAAAGGCGTCGTTTTCCTTTGTTTCGCCGGTAACACAGAATGAATCCAGACTCCGTGGAGGCGGCCTGTGAGGCGAATGGGGAAGCGTACGCCTGGTACGGGGTCGACCGTTCGATAGGGGATTTTTCTTCGTTTTAGCTCCGCAACAACCTCGTCGTTCTTGAGGTTGGCGTAGTAATAGGCCTTGGTGTTTTTCGCTTCTGCTTCCGGAGGAATTTCAAGGTATTTATTTGATGCCTGGGCAGACCTTGATGGGCTGATAATCAGCCCGGCGAATAAGGCGGTGAGACAGAGCAGATAGCGGATACGTCGAAAGCTCTCGGTTCTGAGGGTTGAGCTTCTTACTGACGCGCTCTCAGAAGAAGATGGCTGGAAGGCTGTTCGGGGCTCTAGATCGAATCGCAACACCGCCCAAGGGTAGCTAGAATGCATTTTCGGCCAAGTTTTTAACATCTTTCTTCAAAAATTACTGCAGAATTGTATTTTTGAAGAAAGATGTTGCCTGACCTCAGGCCGCCTTTTTACGTATCTCCTGCTCTTTTTTCTGTGAGTTTGCTCTTGTTTTTGATGGCAACTGGGGCGCACTGCCGCTCTCCGGGGTGACGGCATCTCGTTGTTCCGCGACTGCCTTTTGCAGGGATAAGAAGAGTGGCTTGTCCTCCAAGAGCCGAATTCTGAGGCGTTCTTTTCCCTGAGCCAATGTTTTTCCCTGATACTGAATATGCGCTCCCGCTTTTTTCAAAAGACCATCATCGAGGGCCATTTCAATGAACTCAGCGATTGCGTCGATACCTTCGCCCCAACGCAGGTCGAACTCTGCCTCTTGGAACGGTGGTGCGAGCTTGTTTTTCACGACCTTGGCTCTTGTTCGGTTACCTATCAGCCTTTCTCCAGCGAGTTGCTTTCCAATTCTGCGGACATCGATCCGCTGCGAGGCAAAAAATCGCAGAGCATTCCCGCCCGTGGTGGTTTCAGGGTTACCAAAAACAACGCCAATCTTCTGTCGCAGTTGATTGATAAAGATCACGGTCGTTTG
>JAKVCH010000398.1 GCA_022447485.1 Polyangiaceae bacterium
CGATATGAAGTTGACGTCGAGCAGTGGTGCAGAGGTAGAGCCTACGGCGGAACGCACATGGGTTGCCCAGCACGAACACGACGATGAAGTGGGCTCTTTTGCCATCGAGGTCGAAGGCGACGTTCAGCCCGAGCGCCTCCAGGAATGGCTCAGCATTCTACTCCAGGAACGAGGCATCGACATCTTTAGGATGAAAGGATTCATCAGCCTAGCTGGTGAACCCAATCGCTACGTTTTCCAGGGTGTCCATATGCTATTTACTGGAAGTCCCGACCAACCCTGGGGAGATGCTCCACGACAGAATCAACTCGTCTTTATCGGTCGTAATCTTGATCAAAAGGCGATAACCGACGGATTTTATCAGTGTCTAGCCTAACACCAGATGAAATGGAGCCTCAGGGCCTGCTAAGCGCGGCCTGGAAGGCCCAACTTCCCGACTATGCCATCAACGGCGGTTGGACGAAGGAGAGCAATCTACTGATCGCGGCAGACTCCGCAGGCGGTCTCCACGCTTTCGATGGTAGTTCAGGAGAAAGCGTTTGGAGCAGGGCTCAGGGTCATGCGCCTGGGATTCTTGCTCTCTCATTGAGCCCCAACGGAGAGGTCGTGGCCACAGCAGGACAAGACGGTCACGTCAAGATCTGGCGCGCTGAGACCGGCGAAGTTCTCCAAGAACACGAAGTCGGAAAGGGCTGGGTTGAGCAAATCAGCTGGTCATCGGATAGCAAAGCCCTCGCCGTAGTCAGCGGTAAAGAGGTCATTGTTTGGGGCGTCGATGGCCAGAAGAAATGGCAATCAGCGCCGCATCCAAGCACCGTGAGTGCTCTGGTCTGGTCCAACGCCGGAGAACTTGCCACGGCCTGCTACGGTCGAGTGACATTCTTTGATGGTGAATCAGGAAAGGAGACTCAACAGCTCGAATGGAAGGGCTCACTTGTCTCTATCATTCTCAGCCCTGATGGCGATATCGTTGCCTGTGGCAGCCAAGACAAGTCCGTCCACTTCTGGCGGCGCTCCACAGAAGAGGATTCGATGATGTCGGGCTACCGAGCAAAGCCGACCGTTCTATCGTTTGATGAAACAGGTACTCTTCTTGCCACGGGTGGAGGCACATCAGTGAGCGTTTGGAGCTTCTATGGCGACGGTCCGGAGGGGACTTCTCCTGGAATACTCGAAGCTCATGTTCGACCTATCAGCGCTCTTGCTTTTGCCCCTCGTCTCCCGCTTTTGGCCTCTGGAGCCAGAGATGCAGGAGTGATCATTTGGATGATGGAGAAAGACGGCCAAGGCAGACCCGTGGGGGCAGCGCTCACGACTGACACTCTCACCGCCCTCATCTGGCGACCAGATGGACAAGCCCTCGCTGCCCTCGACGCCCGGGGTGGCGTGCACGTCTGGAAGACAGAAACGGACGCCTGATCAGCTTCGGGGTCTACTGCTCTCTGATTCATTGGGCAGGCTGAGCAAATGCTCCTCACCGCGGGCCCTCGACAAGCGGATCTGCTTTTGTCGCTCTCGATAACGTCGTTTATCTTCTTCTGATGTTTCATGAACGCAGTGATGGCACGAAACGCCCAAGACGAAGTCAGGATGCTCTTCGTCTTGCGGCGTTAAAGGCCGCCGACAGGCATGGCATAAGGAATGATGGCCTTCTTTCAGTCCATGCCCAACACTCACCCGGGCGTCAAAAACAAAACAATCACCTTCCCACTGACTTTCTTCTTCTGGAATCTCTTCTAAGTATTTGAGAATGCCTCCCTGCAGATGAAAGACATCTTCCACGCCTTGTCCCAGTAGATAGTTCGTGGACTTCTCACAGCGAATGCCCCCCGTGCAAAACATCGCTACTTTTTTATTTCGAAACTGCTCTTGATTGTCCTTCCACCACTTCGGGAACTCCCGAAAGGTCTTCGTTTCAGGATTAATGGCGCCTTTGAAGGTGCCAATACCAACCTCATAGTCGTTTCTCGTATCGATCAGCACGACATCATCTGATTCTATCAACTCATTCCAATCTTCCGGAGCTACGTAGCGTCCTTTTCGGGCAAGCGGATCCACATCGGGCTGACCCATCGTGACGATTTCTTTCTTCAGCTTCACCTTCATGCGCCTGAACGGTAACTCTGTGGCAGTGCTCTCTTTATGCTCTAACTCTTCACACCCAGGTATGGAGCGAAGATGGCTCAAAATCCTGTCGATACCGTCGCGAGTGCCGGAAATCGTCCCGTTTACCCCCTCAGACGCCAGAAGTAAGGTGCCTGCGATATTCGCTTCCTGACAAACCGTCAGCAGAGGCTCAACAAGGCTCGCCGGATCCTCGAATCGAGTAAAATGATAAAGCGCTGCGACGATGTACATGGCGATGCACTAGATCCAACCGGGGAATGAGGCAAGCAAAGAGGCCTTGACAAGAAATTTCTGAGCAGTTCCGGCGGCTTCAGTGATGTCGCCCAATCCCCGTTTCTGGTTCTCGACAGCCAGAATTTAGCTCAAAAATACGATCAAGGAACCTCTTCGCTCATTTCGAATAGCCATGTTCAGCAGGCTCGTGCTCGGCATGCTCATGCTTCGAATGGCTATGTTCAGCAGGCTCGTGCTTGTGCTCGACATGCTTGTGCTCGGTATGCTCGTGCTTCGCATGTTGGTGTTCCCCATGCCGATGTTGTGTCTTCACGTGCTCGTGCCCATCATGTTTTCCTCGTGCTTTCGACGACCCCATCAAAGGCTTGCCATTGCCAAAGCGCCACTCAAGAGAAAGGCTCGTCGACCACTCAATATCCTTTTTGCTGGTGAAAGGCATTTGCCCAACGGCATAGAGAGAAAGAGCCTTCGCCAAAGAAAATTTCAAGGCTAGACTACCATAAACACGAGTCGCGCCCGCCTCGCGCTCATTCTCACTTGGGCGACCACCTTGGCACACGCTTCGCTCACCAGCGATATTGCACGTATTGAGCACACGAATATCGGCTGCGCTACCTAAACTCACAGCCAGGGCCTGAGCGAGCTGAAGGCTTGCCCCGACAGTAGGACTGATGTCCAGAGCACTACCCGCCGGGCGTATTTCAAAAGGTGTTAGAATTAGAGCATAGAAGCTCAGTTCACCGAATGACGGTGTGAGGCCGAACATAGGGGTCAGAATCCATTGACGGCCGGGATCGGTCGAAAATTGATAGGTACGAGTCGGAACATTCAAACTAAATCCGGCTGTCCAAAACGGGTTCCTTCGAGAATCTAGACCCTGGTAACTCAGGCCAAGGCGAATATCGCCCAGACCAAACTGCGCACGACTAGCTTCGGCTTGATCCACGACAACCAATGGTAGGTCAATGCTTGAATAGAAGCCCTCGACCCATTCCAGCTGCAGAAGGGGTCGCAGCGAATAAGAATTAGCGACGTTCAGGTCTGGTTGATCCGTGCTCCGCGTCGCCTCGACAATCACAGTTGCTCGCTGACGAGCCCGAGGGTCGCCACCAAAAGAGCTGATCGCTTGGAGCGACTCTGTGCTTCCGTGTCCTGGATTGTGGTGTGCCCAGCTCTCTTCAGATTTGAAGGCGCAAAATATTACTAGGACTGCTACTTGGGCTCGGAAGCGCATTTCCTCGGGGCAGATAGCCTCTGCCCTGGTCAATGAAAAGACCCACTCAATGGAACATCTACCCGTATCCGATGTTCACAGCGTCTTTTCTTGTGCTCTCGCTATGCTACCCGGAAAGAATGAAATTTCGCTGGAATGTTCTCGCCTTTCTTGGAATCATTCTACTCGCACTCTGTTCTTGTGCAGATGCAAACAATCTCGGCCAGATAGGTGATGG
>JAKVCH010000399.1 GCA_022447485.1 Polyangiaceae bacterium
ATACCTCCGAAGATGAGTTGCTGCAGAATGACCGTGGGAAATCCTGCGAGGGAATCCCCTCTGAGGTAGCGGAAGATTGTCCAGAGACCCATGGCACCAGAGAAAAGAAGCAGGGCTGCCCCAGCGAAAGCAATAGCGCGCAGAGGTAAGGCCGAAAAGCTTACAAGGTTTCTCAGCGAATAGCGGATCAATGCTGTTGTACTCCACTTGGTCTCCCCCGCGGCACGTTCCTGAACATCGAAAGGTATATCGACGGTGCGGAAGCCGACCCAGGCGACAAGCCCTCGAAAAAAGCGGTGGCGTTCTGGGCATGCCTTCAGGGCTTCAACGACTTGTCGATCGAGGACTTTGAAATCACTTGCACCATGAAATGCCTGCCCTGACGCTCCGGCCATCATTTTGTTGAAGGCACGAGCAAGAAGGCGGTAGGCCATGCCCTCCTGGCCTCGATCTTTCTTTACTCCGCTGACAACATCGGCCCCATTTTGCCAAGCCTGAATCATTGTTGGAATCAGACTCGGAGGGTGTTGAAGGTCTGAGTCGAGGAGAATCGCCGCTCGGCCCCTCACATGGTCGAGGCCTGCGGCTAAAGCAGCTTCTTTACCAAAGTTACGACTCAGCTCGATGATTTGCAGCTGAGGCGTCCGCCCGGCCTCTTTCTGTAACAGAGCAACGCTATTGTCGCTGCTGCCGTCGTCGACACAGATCAGCTCAAAACTCAAGCCAATCGAACCCATCTGCTGGACAATGGTCGCCAGGGTTTGGGGAAGCACAGCTTCTTCGTTAAATATCGGCAGAATGATACTGAGGTCTGGCTGCATGATCGCTCGCAGAGAGTAGTCCTTTGTGGCGATCGGCGCACCTCAACGCCGTAAGGGGCTGAGAGCAGCCACCTGAGCTGCCTAGTAGGTATAGGTAGCGCCCAAGGTGAACTTGAGACCTGTACGGAACGAGCGAATCAAGACGTCGCCCTGAGTGACCTCACGTTTGGGGTTGAGTAGGTTCTGCGCCTTGAAACCCCAGGTGAAGTGGTCATCGATTTTATGGCGTAGAACGAAGTCCAATCGAGGGACGGATTCTTCGTATTGATCGGGTGCTTGGTTGGAACCCACGCCCACGATACGTCGACCTGCTTGGTTGTAGAGGATGGTCGTGCTCAAGTTCCCATCATCGCCAAGGTCAGCGTCGTAGCCGAATTGTACGTTCACTACGTAGGGAGACTGTCCTTCGAGAGGACGATCGCTCGAGGTGTTGACCGCTGCTCCGGCTTCCCCAGGTGGCGGTAGTTTGACCGATGACTTAATCAGAGAGAGGTTCGTAGCAATGTAGAAGTTTTCTAAAGCCTTCGTGAAGCCGAGGTTTTTGCGAGCCTCGAATTCTAGGCCTGCATTCGTTGCAGAATCGGCATTTTGCCACGACTGTTTGGTTGAGCTGCCCGCAAGGATGACGGTCTCAATTGGGCTGTCAAAAGCCTTGTAGAAGCCAGCGATGCTCAAGGTCTCTTGGGAGGAGAGGTACCATTCCCAGCGAACATCAAAGTTCTGGATGGTGGCGCGCTTGAGGTTTGGGTTACCAATAATTTCTGTGGAGCTTTCAACATCGAAAAAGCGAGCCAGCGCAAGCTCACGGAAGTCAGGGCGAGAGACGGTCTTACTGTAGCCACCGCGAACCTGCATATCTTCGATAAATGCCCAGGTCAGGGTGGCCGCCGGTAGCCAGTCGCCCTTATTCAGATCTGCATTTTCGTTGATAGAATTGACATTTTGCAGGCTGCTTTCATAGCGCAAGCCCGCCATGAGGTTCAGAGACTCCACACCAAGGGGTGTTTCCACCATACCGTAACCGGCTCTGAGCTTCTGGCTGGCGTTGTAGGGCTCATCTTCGCCCGTCGTCTCACCAAAGGTCACTCCGTCGGTTCGAATATTCTCTGGTGCCATGATTGTTTCTAAATCTTGGGCACGCAGATCGTTTCGTTGGTCGAGAGGTAGAAAGCTATCCACGTAATATTGATAGCGATAGGTGGTGACTTCTCGACTTCTGTCGAGAAGCATCGCACCACCTTTGATCTTGGTGATGATGTCCTCTGTCCAAGCAATGGGATAGGTAAGGTCTAAGCCTCCTTCGAATATCTTATCGTCGAGATCACTATAAAAGCGTTGGATAGCTCCTCCTCGTACCGAAACCAAGTAGGGTTCTCCGGGGAGGTTATCAATTTGGTCATAGCGGTAGTCGCGACGATCGGGCTCACTCCGACTGGCGTTGGAGTACACAAATCGCCAATTGGCTTGAAAGTTGTTGAGAGCCTCAAAGACATGCTCACCGCGAAGCTGTTGGGTGAAAAGCTGGCGCTCGACAAAGCGAAGGCGGCTCAGTCTTTCGGGGGTTTCCTGACCAAAACCTTCTGCCTCTAAACTCAGGTTGTCTGAGTTTCTCAGGATCATCGTATTGCTGAAGATATTCTGATTCGGAAGAAATTCGAGTCCGAGTCCGAGCATGCCGGTAATGCCAACATTATTATTCACTCGGTCGATATCGTAGCTTGAGTTAACCGTTAGGTCGTCGCCAGAAACGCCCACCGTGCGGCGAGTTTCGGTGCGACGCTGGGTATCATTGCTGTACTGAGCAGCGGCGACGTAGCCGAAAGGCATTTTTCCTAGTTGCAGAGAATCGCCTACTGTGATGTTGAGCTTTCCCCCAGGAGGTAGGGTCTTTTGGCTAGTATTCCAACTATTCGGCAAGGAACGACCGAGAGCGGCCATCTCCTCAGCCGTGACGCCCGGCTCAAAGCGGTTGCCAATAGTGACCGGTTCCCCTCGTTTACTGACAGCTGCTAATTCGCTGGAGCGATTGCGAGAACCGTTATCGAAGCCGAGCCAGTCGGTCGGACTACCTTGGTAGGATGGCCCCTGAGTGAAGCTGGTTCCGGTAATCGCATTGAGACTACCACCCACCTTAAATAGAAACTCCTCGGGGTAGCTGCGAGTTCTTAGCTGAACCACGCCACCACCGAAGTCTGCGGGCATATCAGGGGAATAGGTCTTTTGGACCACCACGCTCTCAAGAACGGTGGTGGGAAAGAGGTTCAGGGGAACGACGCGGCGCTCGGGCTCTGGACTGGGTACCTGCGCCCCATTGAGGAGTGTCGAACTATAGCGTTCGCCCATGCCGCGAACATAGACGAATTTTCCGCCAACAACAGTCAGCCCGGTCACGCGCCCTAAAGCCGAGCTGGCGTCAGAATCACCGGATTTACTCATTTGTTCTGCGCCAATTACGTCTTGCACTGCTGAGGATTGTTGCTCCTCAGCAATGCCAGATGAAACGCCACCTTGGACATAGGGTGCCGTCACCACAAAGTCTTCGAGCTCGGCAGACGAGGGGTTCAGGCTGAGTTTGACTTCGGTAGGTTGTTCCGGCTCAACAATGATATTCTCTTCAGTCTGGCTAGCGTAGCCCGATTGAAGCACGCTGATCGCGTGGTCACCCTGAAGAACTTCAACTTCAAAGCGACCTTCTGAATCGGTCGTCAGCGCTGCCTCTTTGCCGCGCACATAAACTTGCGCCCCAGCCACTGGGCGCTGGGTTTCGCTATCGATGACTTGGCCGACAATCTTTCCCGGACGAAGCTCCTCTTTGTCTTCTTTTTCTGGAGTCGGCTCTTGCTCAAGCCCGATGTCTGGGGCCTCGATGTCTTCATATTTCAAGGCGCCACTACCGTCGACAGTGGCTAGAATTTGCGTTGTCTCACCCTGACCGATGGCGACCTTTTGGAAGACCAAAGGAGCCACGTCAGGGTTCGTGAACTCAACTT
>JAKVCH010000004.1 GCA_022447485.1 Polyangiaceae bacterium
AACTTGGGCTAGGCTTTTGCGGGATGGCCATGATGCGCGAAACACTTACGTTAGACAGAAAAATAGCCTTAGGGAAAAGAGAAGGGGCCGATGCGGCTCTTTGCGATCGATTTACAATTCTTCCTAAGAGGTACCGCTACAAGAGCGGCTATCTTCAGCCTTCTTCCAGTCAGGCAAAATGAGCAGAGCCCAGAGCTCACTGGCAGAGAAGAGAGCCTTGTAGGTAGAGTCGATAGAGAAGTTCTGCAATGCTGTGGGGTGGTCCAGAGGTTCTTTGCGGACTGGGATTCTGAGCTTCTTTCTCGAATGCACTCTGCTGTGTGTCGCTGAAGATGAATTCCGTATCCTCACAGAGCTGATGAGCCAAGCCCTCGGCGTTTTCGAGGGCTGAGAGTTCAAAGGCAGCACCGTCGGCAAAAAGCGTCAATTTAGGGGTGAAGGAATAGAGCAAGCGTGAACCTGGGGCGCGGCGTAAGCTTTGGCCGAAGCGGACTGACTGCACGAAGGCCTCGCGACTCATTGCTTCCAAGGGAGCAGGTACATGGTGTTCGGACTTTCTTTGCGTGAAGAATTTGCCCGTCCAAGTCGCAGAGTCGAAGGGAGTGCGCAACGCTTTTTGGGCAATTTCTTCAATCGACTGCAGGAAAGGCTTTTGCAATTCGCAGCTGTGCTGTTGTGGTCCAGCGTGCTGTCGTGGTCCAGTGTGCTGTCGTGGTCCAGTGAGATTTTCTCGGAGCTGCTTTGAACTCGCCTGCTTGAGGATCTCTTGAAAAACGGCTTCTTGAATTTCTTCTTCGCTGGGAGCTCGAAAACCGAATGAGTAAGTCATACAATCTGAGGTCGCGATGCCGTAGTGCGCAATATTTGCTGGCAGGTAGAGCACGTCTCCCGGCTCTGCGTGAAAAGTTTCCTCAGGCTCGAAGTCGGCTAAAACCGAGAGTTCCGTGTCTTCTCGAAGTCTCGTCGTCTTGAGGTTCTTAGCTAGATGCCAATCCCGGCAACCTTGCGTCTGCAGCAAAAAGACATCGTAGCGATCGACATGGGGCCCTACGCTGCCGCCCGGAGTCGCATAGCTGATCATGATATCATCAATCGCCCATCTCGGTAGAAAGTCGACTAATTCCAGGAGAATCCCTACTTCTGGGACCTTTTTATCAACATCTTGTACGAGAAGCGTCCAATTATTCTCGGGTAAGGAGAGAAATTCTTCCTCTGAAAACGGACCGAGGCTCAGCTGCCAAGGTGGCTCAGAGCGTTCGGGGTAGGGGTTGGTGTTTTCAATTAATCGAGACTCGATATCGCTTTCACAAGCGAGTCCAGCAAGTTCGTCTGCCGTCAGCGGGTTGACGAAGTCGGGGAGAGCGCCCTTTAAGAAGAGGGGCTTCTTTTGCCAGTACTCATCGATAAATTGTTGAGGCGAAAAGTCGCCAAGGATGTACCGAGAGCTCGGGTCCCTTGTAGAAGGTGCCGTCATGACGTTAATATCGCAGAGCGCAGGATGAGAAGGGAGAGCATCATAAACCGGCGGAGAGCGACGACAATTTAGGAAGATGAATGGAGTAGAGCAGCCAAGCGGTCAGGATTGAGCGCTTGGTCTTGGGGTTCAGGCTTGCCTTTCCATGTGCCCTCTTGAATGGCTTTCTGCCTCTTCTCTTTCAGCTGAAGAGCAGCAGCGCTGAGTTGAGCTAAGGCCTCTTCGATTTCTGGCAGTAAGGCCTCATGGGTTTCATTCATTTTCGATAAGAAGCTCTCGTCGAAAGGTGTCTCCGTCTTGATTCGCTCGTGGTACTCGTCGAAAACCTCGGCAAACTCATGTTCGATATTTGAGCTCGATGAAGCATGCTGAGTGCGGTCTTCTGGATGTACTGCCTCTGCCGCCTTCTTGGGATCCCCGGCGCCCAACCATGGTATGATTCTGTCACAAATTCGATCAGGTTCGCTGACCATTGTTTCGTAGGAGATCAGTCGAGCTGGATAGCGACGAGTCGTGATGTCGCGAATCAGAAGGAAGTTTTCTAGCCACCATTCAAGAATGGGGTCGAGATGTTTCGAGAGTAAGTCCCCGGTGCCCTTTTCACGGTGCGCCTTCTCTTCCATCTCATAAAGACGTCGTAAGGAAGTGGTGTACTGGCGCCAAGGGCGAACGCTGGCAATGACCCGGGAAAGGTAGACAATATCCGAGCGTACTACCCCAGGGATAAAGACTTTCACCCCCCAGTGGCGACTCACCTTCGGACTCAGCCACTTGCCAGACACAGGGTTCGGGTTGGTGGCATAATAGATGCCCTTGCGGAAACGAGTTTCGTAGAAGCCACGCTTATTGGCGTCTTCGATGGTCTCCTTCCAGCTCTTATTGAATGCTGGGCCGAGCACCTGAATCCCCGATGCCTGGAGGATTTGCATCCACATCGAGGTGCCAGAGCGTTTTGTACCGGTAATAATAATCATTTGTTGAGAAAAGTGTTGAAACGAAAGTTAGTGATTTCTGTTAAGTGAGATGCCATCTGTTCCTCATTTTGCTGATTATTATAACGCTCGAGGAGAGCTCGCTCTCGTTGGCAGGCCTCTGCTCCCCGGGAGTATTCGCTTTCTTTCAACTCGTGAGACACTTTAGCTGGTCGGCCTCGAACATAGGAACGCGGTGGAATTTTCATTCCGCGTCGTACAAGAACACCCGGCGCCAAAATTGATTGTTCGCCAATCACGGCGCCCGGCATGATCAATGAGCCTTCACCCACTTTTACCCCATCTTCGATTGTGCTCTTGGCGATCACTGCGCCGCGACCAATGAAGACGTTCTTTCCAATCGTACAAGAGCCTTCATCGTCCGGGTGGATGGAGCAAAGGTCCATGATCATTGAGTTTGCGCCTACATCGATTGAACCGCAATCAGCTCGTAGAACGGCTCCGCTCTGCACACCGCAGCGGGCTCCTAAGTGCACTTTTCCAATCAACTGAACTCCTTGAGCTAAGAGGACGTCTGGGGCGAGCAGCGGTAAGTGGCCTTCAAATGCTTGGATGATCATTGATTCATTCTCGTTGTCTTGAGAAGGGAACGTTCGGGGCAGTCCTTACCGTACCTAGGTGAGCTTGACTAGAAAATTTACACTGCGAAGACCTCTTGGCTGAAGCTTTCTTAATTGTACTCTCTTAGCAGAGCTTGAGCTGCCAATTTCGCCTGGCTCTTGTGATTAAAGAGCAAAGGATAGTTCTTTCGACCAGCAACGGGTTCTTGGTTCAGCCAGGATTCATTGTCGCGGATGCCCCAAATGGTCACTGAGGAGATCAGTGACGCATTTTCTTCCAGCAGTTTGAATATTTCTTGATAGCGCCGAGCTTGATAAATCGCTAACTTTTCCGACCATTCGACTTCTGGAGCAGGCGAGAACTTTCCCTGGGGATAATCATTATAGACAGAGATATCGAGCTCACTGATCTTGGCACGAAACCCGCCCTTTCGGATTGCATCCAAGGTCGTTTGTATTTCGGTGATCGATGGCCAATCAAGACGATAATGCCCCTGCAGCCCGATCCCTGCGATTGGAATACCTGTCGAGCGAATCTTGGTGAGCACATCAAGGATACGCTCCGACTTTAAGTTCACGTTATAGTCGTTGTAATAAAGCGCATCGGCCGCAGAGCCTTTCTTTTGAGCTTCCAAGGCGTCGTAAGTGTAGCGGAACGCCCAATAAATATACTCGCCACTGCCAAATATTTGATAGTAGCGAGAGCCTTCGCCAGCGTCGCGGTAGATGCGTTTCGGGTCATCGCTGATCGCTTCGTTGACGACATCCCAATGGTCCACGACATCGCTATATCGATGAACCATTTTCTCAATATGCTCGCGCATTCTTTCTCTGAGTAGTCGAATACTCTTCGGGTCTTCGGGCTGTAGATCTTGAAAGAGCCAAGTTGGTGTCTGTCGATGCCAAATGAGAGTATGGCCGGTGAGCTTCAAGTGGTGCTTGCGGGCAAAGTTGGCAATTTGATCGGCTCGTTGCCAGTCGTATTGGCCAGGTTTCTTTTCGAGCTCGCCCCACTTCATCGCATTCTCTGGAGTCAGACGTCTGAAATGGTACTCTATTAATGAGCTATCAGAAGAGAGCTGATCAGCTTTAGTTGCGACGCCAAGGGAGAAAAAAATTTCCTCTTTCTTCCCGAGAGAAGCTAAGTCCTTCCAGGGCTGAGGCTTCTGTCTTTTCGGCGTTGGTCGTTCGGCGGCATGCTGAGCCTGGAGGGTGAGTCTTGCGGCGGCTCCGTTGGTGTTTACATGGATTCCAGGGCTCGATGGGCCTGAATGCTGACAAGCCAGAGCGATTGTCGCCGCGAGAATTGCGGTTTTCTGAAGTCTTTGAAGCAGCCGGAGAGAAGAGGGGCGCGCGAGCCTATTGAGAACTGACATAAGTGCAGAAAACTCCGAAGAGAAGAAAACGATGGCATCAGGGAATTCAATCCTGCATTGGATAGCAGCTCTCTTTCTTTCTCAAGTACTTTGCCGCTTTTTGGGGTTTTTCTAGACAAGAGAGGAGCGTGTATTCGGCGAATCGTTTCACTTCTTTGCTTTTTCCAGCTCTCTTCTTTCGTTACAACCAGCAGGTGTTTGGCCAAACGGAACAAGATGATTCAGCGTCTTTCAGACGTCATCTGCCTCTTTTGTTCACGATGGTCCTCTACGGAGCCATGTACTTCCAGGTGCTCGGTTTTGGATTTGTCTACGATGATGTTCCAGAGATAGTAGAGAACCCTTTCCTGCGTCGGCCGCTCCTTGAAGGCATGAGCATGAGTCAAATGCAGCACTTGGGTGCAGCCAATGTGAAAGGCGTTTTTTACGCGTTTGATAGTTATCGGCCGCTCCGGTTCCTGTCTTATTATATCGACTATCAATTATTTGGATTAGCTCCTGGAAAAATGCACTTGCACAATCTCATCCTGGGGTTGAGCAACCTTGTCGCTCTTTGGCGAGTTTTCTTGCTGTGTCCGTTCTCTTACTGGGTGCGTTTCGCTGTATTGTTCATCTTCGCATTTCATCCTTTACAAGTGGAGTCGGTCGCCTACATCTCGACTCGAAGCGATCTTCAGAGTGCACTCTTTGTTTTGGTTTCTTTCGAGTGCGCCCTCCGATATTTTAAAGCGGGATCGCTATGGGCGTGGGGGATAGGAGTTCTGGCTTTTGGAGGGGCGATGGCGTCGAAGGAAGCCAATCTTCTCTTCCCTTTCTTCCTTCTTTACGGTGCGATTGTTTTCCGGTCGTGGCGCAGGGGAGTGGTCTTCGGCGGCTCTCTTTTATTCGTGGCAGCTGGCTGGTTGCTCTTGCGCTCCCAATTCCTAGTGGCCGTGGCGCCTTTTGCCTATTTTGATTCTCTGCCCGGGGTGGGAGGAGTCTTTGTCCAAGCGCTTTGTTTGATCGGCTTGCCGATGAATTTATCAGTGTTGAGACCCGTATTGGACTGGGGTGATTGGTGGCTCACTTTGATCTGGTTTACCTGGGGTCTCGTGGGTAGTTTGCTTCTACTTCGTCGTCCGAGGGGTTGGTTCACTGTTGTGATGCTCGGCTACACCTGGTTTTCGATTGCCTTGCTTCCTGCAGCTCTTGCTGCATCGGTCACAGGGTATTTCACCGATCACTATCTCTATCTGGCGATTCTTGGGATCGTTCTGCCGCTCGTTTTGGGTGCGGAGGCTGTGGTCAGGCATCGACCAAACTTGGCGAAAAGCATCTATTTGATGGGAGGAGCGCTTGGTGTGATGTACCTGTTTCTCAGCCTTGTGCAGATTCCGACGTGGCGCTCGGAGTTGTCATTTGCGCAGAATGCAGTTTTTTCTGAGCCAGGGTCTGCGCGAGCTCAGCAGTGGATGGGGCATGCGCGCTATCATGAGTCTGGCTGTACTACGGCCCTCCCTTACTTTGAAAAGGCCGTGTCGCTCGACCCCAGCGATGGAAAAAGTTTGAGCGATTTAGCAATATGTTCTTTGGCTCGCGGCGAACATGCGGAAGGGCTTAGGCTAGCCAAAAAAGCAGTGAGCCTGACGAATGAGTTAGATGCGACCCTGCTCTACAATTTGGGGCTAGCAGAATTGTCGAATCAGAAGCGAGGAGCTGCCTGTCAAGCGTTCCAAAAGGCCCTCTATTTGGAGCCTCGCTTAGGCGAGCGCCGCTCTCCTCTGCAGGAACTCTGTGCTCCTCGTTCTCGAGGGGCACCCTGAAAAGGAGAAGACTAGGACCGTAAGGGTTTGAGCTTGTCGACGGTCGCTATCGCCACTTTACCTTTACCCTCAAGACTCCAGGCTTCATCTGCGCCACAAAATGCTTGTTGTCCGCGCTTCAGGCAAAGTTCGCGGGAATCTGTTCTGAGTTGGAAAGAGCCTTCCAAGACAATCAGAATAGCTAATTGGTGAGCCCGCAGCCCTGCATCATGCTGACCTGCCGCCCATGTGGTGTCCTCTTGAGCTGAGCCGCTCTGCTGCTGAAGTTTTGATTCAAATTGCGTGAAGACAGAGAGGGAAAATTCCTCGGCATCTGTGGTCCAGGAAGACAAGACCTTTTCTGGCATCAATTGCTGCAGATTCGTTTGCTTCCCTGCCTTACTAGGAGTCGGCTCAACTCTTAGTCTGAGGTGCTTCGCTTCAATCCGCTCTATCGGACCCGAGCTGAAGGAGAGAATGGAGAGTAGTTCTGGGCTATCGATATGTTTCGGAGTGAGTCCTCCTCGTAAAACATTATCTGAGTTGGCCATTAGCTCAAGGCCGACGCCCGACAGGTAGGAGTGCAACTGGCCAGCCCGCACGTAGATTGCCTCGCCAGGAGAGAGGCGAATATGTCGGAGGGTCAAGCTGCCTAAGATACCTCGGTCACCTGGATATTGAGCAAGAAGTTGATCCAAAAGTAGGCAGCGAGCTTCGCCAACTTTTCTGCGGACAGAGCGATCGTTGAGGTTCTGGGTCAGAAGAGAGAGCAGCTCGTCGATGGCTTGTTGCTCTAAGTCGAAGAGCGTTCGAAAGAGCGATTCTACATTTGGCGTCGCGGGAAAAGACCGGCTGTGTAAGGACTTGCTGAGAGCAGAATGGTTGTCCAAAAGCTTCAGAGAGTGCAGCAGGTTGAGGCTTTCTTCGACGGGCAGGAATCCACATAGAGCCTCGAATTCTGTGAGAGCAAAAAGCAGCTCAGGCTTGTGGTTCGGGTCGTGTTAGTTCCGCGATATCGCCAGAAGAGCCAGGCCGGCGTCGTTTTCTCGTTGGAAACCTTCCGCCGCTTGGGCGCGGTTGGGGTGAGCTTGCAGACTGAGGGGAGCCGCTGACGCCAGTACTTTGAAGAGAAAAGGTAAGGATGAATGATGTCCTAGGAGGTGAGGTTGGGCTTGGAGGAGCTCTTGTAGATTTTGGGGTTGATTCTCTTCGCAGGGAATCAGCAAGGACGGGGACTTAGGATGAGCTCCCATCCAAAGCTCAGCTTCTGGTGAGCCCGAACCGCTTTGACCCAAAATATCCGAAATTCCATTCAGCTTGCCCCAAGCGTAATGCTGAATTTCACTCTTAATTTCAAAGATACTCATGGGCTCCGCACCAGCGTGGCTGGTACTACTAGTGGTTCTTCAGTAACTCTGCCACAGTCGAGGCGACTTTCGCTCGTTTTCGACTGTTCATTCGAAGTAATCCACAAGGGTCTAGGGCGGTTTTATGGGACAAATCTTAATATTTGGAGCCAGCTCTACAGTTGCGCTGGCCTGTGCAAAAATTTGGGCTCGGAGAGGTGATGAGTTCATTTTAGTGGCGCGAACCAGGGAAAGGCTCACACCCAAAATTCAAGGTCTTCGGAATTCTGTACTAGCCGAGTACTTCCAAGATTTAGGCGATTGCGGCGAGAATCAGGCCTTGGTGGACGAGATTTTTCTCAAGTACCCGAGAATCGATAAGGTGTTCATCGCCCATGGCTATTTGGGAGGACAAGCCGAGAGCGAGAATACTTGGCAGGAAGCTGAGAAACAGATTTGTGTGAACTACATGAGTGTTGTTTCTTTGTTGCATCCCTGTGCTGATCATCTCTCGGCTCGAGGTAAGGGGCAAATTGCGGTACTGACTTCGGTCGCTGGACAGCGTGGTCGTCCAAGGAACTACACTTATGGTTCTGCCAAAGGCGGCTTGAGCATTTTTCTTCAGGGGCTGAGGTCGAGATTATGGCCCCGAATTGCCGTGACGGATTTGGTCCTAGGACCAGTAGATACACCAATGACGAAAGACCATCGGAAGAATTTTAGTTTTGCGACTGCGGAGAGCGCCGCATTGAAGATTGTCTCTGCGGTCGATCGACGGGTGTCCCGAGCATTTGTTCCCGGCTACTGGCGCTGGGTTTGCCTGCTAGTCCGTCTCATGCCCGAGGCTGTGTTTCAGCGCTTGAAGTTTTTGCGTGATTAGTCGGAGGGCATAACCCTCTTCTCTCCACAGTCTTCATTTCAAACTGTGATTCGATGGGCGGTTCCTGTTCCACCAGCAGAGGCTAAACGGGCACTTGCTACTGCGCAAATATCTACAGAGTCTTGCTCTCCGTTGCAGAGGACGCCTCTGACAGGCACAGGTTTGCTCTTCGCAAGAATATTTGTCAGTGAGATGGAGTGATTAATCAGGCAATCGATTTAGCTCGGGGCGTAGGCAAGGGTCTAATTGAACGTTGGCGTGACCAAGAGTCGTTGCGCGCCGATGCGCATTCGCTCTTGCATTTACTCCAGTTGGAGTGTCGCACGAATCTCGCGCTGCTCGATGCTCTCGATCCACAGGGCGAACAGGTGAGCGAGGCCTATCTTTACTTGGCAAGTGCGCTGTCTCTCGAGGTAGTCGAGCAACTCTTCTTGCCAGGTAAGGGCTCTCAACAGCTTCTGAAGGACTTGGAGAGAAAGCCACCTACCGATGATGCGGCGTTGCGAGACCTCTCCTTCGAAAGTGGAGGAGAGCACGAACAACAGGAATCAGTCCCTTCTACCGGAGCTCTAATGAGCTATTATGTAAAAGCGAGCGCGATGAAGAAGCTCTGTCAGTTGCAACCATCTGCCCCAGGCCTCAAGTCCTTGCGGTATCGGACACGTCTTGTGAATTTGCGTCGGTTGTTGATTCAAATCGTTCGTCAGCTGGAGCTCGAGATCAAGCGGGAGAGTAGAGAGCGACGAAGCTTCAGGTTGTGGTGAGATTGGAATTTGGTCTTCTCGGGCTGGGTGACCTTTTCCAGTAGGACAAGCAGGAGTGCCAAAAAGCAGAGAAAATTTTATGACGAAAAGCACCAGATAGGCGTCGATCTTCGGCTTGCGTTTTTGATATTGAATGTCATATTCCAGCGGCGCCGCTTTCGCGCCCCTACTGTAAGAGTAAATCATGCCCAGTTCGACACGTTTTTTCCAGTCATTAGGTTCTCCAACTACTCTCACCGCAGTCCTTCTCGCGCTTGGCGTAGCTTATGCCTGCGATAGTGAGGAGGACGGTGGTTCGAATGATCCGACGGCAGCAGGAACCGAGGCACTGACAAGTATTGCAGCTTGCGTAACCACGAGCACTTCTTCTCTCGTCGATGCGGTGGCGTTGTTGAACGATGCTCTCGACGACCTGGCTGCTGCTCCAGAAGACGATGCAGCGGTCGGCGCGGCGCAGACCGCCTGGCAAGATGTGCAAGATCTTTGGCAGGTTGCGGAGTTCTATCAATTCGGTCCAGCTGGACGCTCCGGCGAGTATGATAAAGGCGGTGCGCTCGGTGGGCAGGATATTCGAGACAAGGTTTACTCCTGGCCGCTGGTGAATGCATGCCGCGTTGACCAGAACTTAGTGAGGGAAAGTTACCTGGACGGTCTGAGCGAAGCGTCGGTCAACTCCCGTGGTCTTGACGTGATCGAGTATCTGATCTTTCCCCCGAGTGATGAATCTTCTTGTGGACCAATTGCGGACATTATCGTCGAGGGTACATGGGATGAGCTGGAAAACCTTCCAGAGCGACGAGCCCTCTACGCCCAAGCCGCCGGTGTCGATCTGAAGAACAGTATCGACGAATTACAAACAGCTTGGAGCGCGGACGGTGGCAACTTTGAAGCCGAGTTCACTCAAGCCGGCGATTTGACTGTTTATGAGACGCAAGCTGAAGCATTCGACGCCGTCGTGAGCGCGGCTCTCTACATCGACACCTTGATCAAGGACCAAAAAATAGGCCTTCCCATCGGTCGAAGTGAACTATGTGCGTCGGCGACTTGTCCTGAAGACTTTGAGCACCAATTCGCCAAGACCAGCCGCAATGCGATTCAAAACAACCTGGACGGTTTTTCAAATCTTGTCACGGGCTGTGGTGAGGAAGAGGGCGGTTTGGTCGTCCTGCTGAAAGATATTGGAGCCGGAGCCCTCGCTACGTCATTGCAAGAACAGGGCTCCGTCGTCAAAGACGCGGTCGAGGCACTCGAAGACGATAACTTAATCGATGTTTTAGCTGACGACCCTGATTCTTTGAATTCCCTCCATGATGAACTTCGCACTCTTTCCACTCTCTTGAAAGTTGATGTCGTCGATGCCTTGGGCATTAATTTAGGTAGCGGAGGCGGCGATAACGATTAAGCTGTTTCTGCAAGGAGCGCCTGATTGATCGAGGGTATTCTTGAGATTAGCGATAGTTTTCACCACGGCATCTCTCTTCTCTTAGAGGCCGTGGCAGCGCCTTTCTATGCGCTGAAGAATCCCCTTTCGCGAGTGTACCTGGGTTACTTACTTGGCGGCATTCTCGTTGCCCTAGTGGCCGTTTCTTTCTCTTGGGCCAAGGTCGATGGTCTCCGAAAGATGTTTTCCAGGGAAGTGTGGCTACATCGCTCCTCTCTGCTCGACCTGCGGCTCATGATGGTGAGAGCTTTGTTGAGCTCGTTGCTCTTCACACCCTTTCTACTGGAGAGCTCGGAGAGTGCGCTTTGGATGCACTCTCAACTCAAGTACCGCTTAGGGGCAGGTCCTTTGGCGGGCCTGGGCGGAGCGGAAACAGAGCCGACTTTTTTTTCTCTCCTCGTTTTGGCCGGCATTTCATTCATTGCAGAAGACGGAGCAAGGTACTTGATGCATCGACTTTTTCATCGTTCGTCTTGGCTCTGGTCGTTGCATCAGGTGCATCACTCCGCCGAGGTATTGACGCCGTTTACAGTCTATCGCAGTCATCCCTTCGATGGTTTAGTGATGAAGACTGTCGGTGCTTTGGCCCTGGGTGTGAGTGTCGGGGTAGCCGCTTGGTTCTTTGGATACCGATTACAGGTCTGGCAAGTGATGGGGGTTCATGGCCTGAGCGCCCTCTGGATATTTTTTGGCGCCAATTTGCGGCACAGTCATATCTTTCTTCGCTATCCGGCCTGGTTAGAGTGGGTCTTTCTCAGTCCGGCTGCTCACCAGCTTCATCATAGTCGGACGAATGATGAGAGCGCTGCAAATTTCGGAGCTGCTTTATCTATCTGGGATCGGATGGGTGGGACATTTCGTCGGCCGCAAGCAGATGACAAGGTGGAGTTTGGCTTAGACGAGAAAGAGATGAACCATTCGCAGAAGGTACACTCTGTCATTTTCGGACCCTTCGCCGAATGGGCTCTACGCATCCGTAAAATTCTCCGGCCAGTAGATTGAAGTTACCGGAGTTCAGCTTGGCCTTTCTGGGTAGCTTTGTTCAGTTGCCAATTATTTAACTTTAGTCATGACTCATGATTGGCGTCCTCTCTGAAGATCGCTTAGGCTTTCCCTTGTTCCGATGAGTACAGAGAAAAGAACAACCGAAGATCTGCAGGAGCAGAGCCTCGTGGGCTCGGCGGCAGAGCCTGAAAAGTCGGCGGCAGAGCCTGAAAAGTCGGCGGCAGAGCCTGAAAAGTTGGATAATGCCGCTAGTTTACGCCCGGGGAGTTTTTTGTTGGGCGTTGGGATTGCGATTGCCGCGGTTTTAGCCTGGCAGGGGATAGGCACCCAGTCGTCAGAAAGCCAGCTGTCTGATGAACAGCTCTTGAAACAAGAAATGCAGGAGTCGATTGCTGCTGAAAAGGCGCGGCGTCCTGCTGAGGTGTCTCCCGCTCGTCAAGAGTTGCTCGGTGGTGAAGTTAAAGAGGTCTTGCAGGTCACCTCGTATACCTACTTGCGCCTGAAGGGTTCTCAAGGTGAGTTTTGGGCTGCTGTGCCCAAGGCAACCCCGAGTATTGGCGCAGAAGTCGCATTGGTCATGCCGCAAAAGATGGTCAAGTTTCCGAGCAAAGAGCTGGGACGAACCTTTGAGGAGATTTACTTTGCGACTCTACGAAAGGGGCCAGAGGGTGCAAGTGATGCTGGAACGCAGGAGCCAAGGAATGCGTCGGAGAGGCAAGCGGTCTCTTCCGACCAAGGTGGAGCTAAGCTGGCAGGAACTCCTTCGACGCCAAACTCTGCCCAGCCAAGCTCTGCCCTACCGAACTCTGCCCTACCAAGCTCTTCTACGCAGGCTCATGGCGTGCAACCGCGCACTGCAGTCAAGCCCTCGCAGCCTCTGGAAAATGGCCTGACGATTGAAAAGCTCTACGCTCAAAAGGAAGACCTCCAGGGAAAGAGAGTTCGACTCCGGGCGACGGTCACGAAGATTACCTCTCAAGTCATGAATACTAATTTCATGCATCTACAAGATGGCTCTGGCGATGACAGGCAGGGGACTCATGATGTCATCATGAAAATTGCAGATCCTCTTCCTGAGGTTGGAGAGGAAGTCATTTTTTCGGCGGTGGTGCAAGTAAACGCTGACTTAGGGTATGGCTACCGCTACGACTTGCTTCTTGAAGAGGGACGTATCGAATAGACGTGACCTGGAGCGCCAAGTAGGAGAGAGCCTGTCTCGCTTGATCCCCTAGGGCCGCGAAGCGAGGGAGTCAGAGTTTTTTTGAATTGTTTCTTCCAGGATGCTCTTGTGTCGAGGTTGTTGCCCTGAAATGCTGGTCACGATCTTCCCCAAGAATTCGTAGTAGCCAAAGCGATCACAGACTCCATTGGTGAGACCATTGGTAATGGCATAGTTTTTATGATGAGGGGCTCGATGGTGTTCCTGATGGTGTCGACGATTAAGAATGATGTTGCTTTCTTGAGCAAAACGAAGAATTTTGGGTAGCTCATTTTTTGAAGTATGCGCCCATGCGTGGATACTATTTGTCAAGACTCCGAAGACAAGAGTCACTTGTAAGAAGACTGCTGTGGCGAGCCAGGGGGTGTCGGGAATCAGTAGACTGAGCCAGGCGAGCAATGTTGCGAGGAGCCCCACGAGGCAGGTATTGCCATTGAGTTCGACGAAATCATGTTGAGTGATCTCCTCTGGATGGAGATGGTGACGCCGAAAAGGTGCGACAAAGGGGGCGGTGTCGGACCCCCAATTATCCATAGCCCAATGGATTGTCCCGGAGAGCAGATCGGTAATGAGGTAGGCAAGAGGTATGCTAACCAAGACGCGGAAACGTGCGGGGTAAATCAGCGATACATGAAGGCTTAGGTAGAGAAGAAAGCATGAGATGCTCAGAGCACAGAGACTGAGCGCCGTGATCTCGAGAAAGCGTTGCCAAAAGGGGTAGCTCTTGTTGACTATGTCATGGTCCTTTTGGACCGTGGCTTTCTCGTGTCTCGCCGTTGATGGAGTAGATTGTTGAGTCATTGAGGGATTCGTGATCATGGCCAGATGTTCGGGCTGTGCCATGAAATGGAGCTAGCTGCATTGAAAGATTCAAGTAGAAGAGTACAGGGCCACACCCAGTCGTGGGCCGCAAGCTTGGCACCGAAATGCTTGAGGTTCTGACCTATCGAAAGCTCCATTCGCCTCACCTCGGGCAGCGGGCGCATTGGGGTTTGCTTTACTTCAGCGAGGCAATGCTTCTGGCGATCAGATAATTCATGGAGTGCGAGTGTATCCTCGGAGCATCGTGGTAAGATACCGTAAGTTCAGCTGGGAGTAAGCATGAGAGACCTTCACCTAAAAAGATTCATTCACGTCGCCGCAGCCGGCGTCTTGACCATGGGGGCTCAGGCCTGCGGTGGTCGCTCAGCCGATGACACTTCTGATAATGAAACAAGCGAGAGTGCATCCTCGTCCAGTTCTCCGGGTTCATCTAGCGGTCCGGCAGGTGGCCAAAAAACTGCTGAGAGGGGGCGCGGGGCTGAGGGGCAGCCGAGTAAGGAAGGGTCACCGAGCACGGTAGAGACGGATGCTGCTTTTCAATTCTCAGCAGAGGAATTAGCGTCCGAATTATGCGCTTCTTACCAGAGGTGCGAGCCGGAGTATTTTCAGGCGGAGTATGCGAGTCTGAATGAGTGCGAAGACTACCTCGAAGGCTATTTTAGTGAGCAAGACTATTTTAGCGGAGAGGACTATGAGGGCGCAGAAGAGTGTTTGAACGAGGCTTTAGAGCTCCAGACATGCCTGGTGAAGTCCTATGCTGAGAACTGTGGCTATTCAGATTATGAAGAAATTTGTCAGAGAGAATACGTAGCATTCACAGAGTGCCTTGAGGAGGAGTATCACTTCGAACTCTATGATCTCGATGACTTGTTTTATGAATATGATTGAGAGGCTGAAGCTTGCGTGCTGCCGGTCCGTTCTAATGCGTGCAATCAGCAATAAGTCGTGAGCGCACTCCGCTTAAGAAGACGCCAGAGAGCGGGGAATATGGCAGTCGAGAGAGCGAAGCCAATCGCTATGCTCCTCTTCTTCAAAAACCTCCCTGGCTAAGCTGTAGAGTTCCTTTCCTTTTTCGCCTCCAAGTTGTTCTCCGACGCGGGCGCGACACGCGGCAGCGTAGCTCTTCATCTTGAGCTGATCGAAAATTTGTGCAGCCAAAAGAATTTTTTCCAGGGCGCTTTCTCTGGGTCGTTCAATCAATTCGATGGTTCCCAGAGTAGCGTAGCCGAAGGCCTGTCCCCAGGCGACTTCTTCTTTGATTAGGGAGAGGCCTAGTTTCTTCATGGCCTTGAGTTCGCGCCGCCTTTCGCTGTTGTTCCCCAAACCAGCCGCCCAATTCAGTCGAGCACAGCACTCCACTGAACCAACTTGGACTCGCGCCACTTGACAGCGGTTCAGAAAAGACTTGCGCATCATTGGTCGAGACTTCTTCATAGCCTCTGCTGCTGCATGGTCATTTCCAATATAAGTATTGATCCAAGACTCATTCACCAGAAAGCTAATATCATGATAACCAATAAATGGAGATTGCCAGGACTTCTTCCAGGCTGCGATATCTTCGAAAGATTGCGCAACACCCCCGCCACACATGAGTTCCGCAAGTGAGCGAGCCGAGCTTGTTGTGGCACTGGCGTAGTAGTCCCCTCGGTCTTCTGCGTCTTTACGCCAATTGAGAATTCGCTCTCGTTGTTCTCGGTGACGACCTAGAAAGAACAGTGCATCTGCCCAGAACATGCGCAGACCGTTCAGCTCCCAGGTGACGTTCTTTCCATATGCACGGAAGCCTGCATCGGCAGCGGCAAAGTTCTCGAGTGAGCCATCGAGGTTGCCCAAGAAGTATTCGCATTGAGCATCAACGTCTAAGATATAGGCGTTGAGATAGGCATCACGAGGACGCTCCTGGAGGAGTTGCTTCATCAGGCTTCGACATTTTTTCTGTTTTCCTAGGGTAGAATTGCCTTCGGTAGCGAGGAGCATCGCCTCCATACCGTAACCAAGTGCTAGGTCTTCGATTTTGCCGCCCTGCAAGGCAAGACGCAGATAGCGTGAGCCATTCGCAGAGGCACGGATATGAGAAATAGCGCTCAGGGGCCAAGCGGCTCGACAAGCTGCCAATTGGTTCTTAATTTTCTCGCTGGGCGGTGGGCGGTTCTTGAGGTCCGCGAGCTTTGCATCGGCGGCATGACGGAGACGGAACCGTTCCCAGAGTAAGTAGAGAAGGGCTTCATTGTATGTTTTTGCCCAGCGCAGACCTACTTGGCGTTGAGCCTCCGCGATGGCTGTTGTGCCCAGCCTGACTTGCCCCGAGTTTAACCAATGTTCTGCTGCCGCTCGTGAAAACTGCACCCTGAGTTCGGTGCTGGCATTCTTCGCGAGTTCAGAAAAAATTGGGGCAGCAATGGCGCCCCGACCAGCTGATGCCAACGATTCGGCGAGTCCTCGCTGCAGGCGAAAGAAGGCATCATGAGTTGAATGAAGGCCGTTGAGCGCCATTTGGAAAAAATGAGCAGCGCTATCAAATGCTAAGCCCTGAATTGCTTGATGGGCCGCTTGCTCGGCCCAGGCGAGGCACTTCTCCGGTTGCTGACTGAGGTGATAGTGTCGGGCAATTTGCGCAGCTTCTCCTTTTTCTTGTCGAAGCGCCTCAGCCAAACGACCATGTAAGCGAGGCGCTATATCTTGACAAAGCTCGAGACCTGCAGCGCGAATTGCATCATGAGCCGGAGCGAGGGCTGAACCACTCTTCCTTTGCTCCGTCAGTCGCTGGTCTTCCAATGTTGAGACGATTTTTTCACTCGGGAGTTCGACGAGTTCTGCGAGAACCCGGAGCGGAAGCTCAGCGCCTGCGCAGCAGATGAATGAGAAGGCATCTGCTAGTTCTGAGGAGAGATTGAGGCAGCGTGCTTGAACAATTTCATGGATCGTGAGCCCAAATTGTTCCTGCTTTTGAGCCGCGCTCTGCTGCTCCCACGCCTCATGCTGCAAGCGCACATGGTTGGCGATCTCGGTCAGAAGAAGAGGGCTGCCTTTTGCTTCTCGATAAATGATTTTCTTCTCTTCGCTGGAGAGGTTATCGCGTTCCAGCAGTCGGTCGAGAATTGCGATGGAGTCACGCTCAAGAAGGGGGAGCAAGGGAAGATAATTGCATGGCAGACGTTGAGTCAGTGTGCTCGTGGCCCCGAGCAATGCCTTGACGCATTCGCTGGGATCGCTTGTGGTCGGACGGTGAGCTAAGATGAGAAGGCATTGGGGCGGCTGGGTTGCACTGAATATCCCCTGAATCAGTTTAGCTGAATCGCTATCACCCCACTGCAGGTCATCAATGATGAGGATCAGCGGCTGTCGCTCAGCGATCTTTGCGAGGATTTCACCAATCGCTAAGTAGGCGACATTTCGAAGAGAGCGCATCTCGAGGGGGTGAGCCGAAAGTGGTGCTTGAGGCTCATAGCCCGGTAAGCTAGAAAATTCAGGAAAGAGCAGAGATGCCATATCTGCGGCTGCGGCCGAGACGAGCTGATGACAGAGTTCTTGATCGAGCTGGCGTAGATAACTAAGGAGACCGTCGACGATGCCATCGAATGCCTTATGAGGAACAACTTCTGATTCAGAGCATTTTCCCCGTAAGATCAGAGCCCGGTCCGCTGTACGGGAAAATTGGTTGAGGAGTGCTGACTTCCCTAATCCGCTGGCCGCTTCGAGTTGAATTAGTGCGGGGGCTTTGCTTTCTTGTTGGCGCTTCCAGGCTTCGGAAAGGCGCGCTAGATCTTGCTCCCTGCCCATGAAGGCCTCGTTGATTAGACCGTGTCGTTGGGAGAAAGAGGTTGGATGTTCTAGATTCAGTTCGCGTATGCTGATTTCCTCGAGGAGTTCGCGGGCCTGACGCATGGTCCAGCGCTGAAGAGGTTGGGGTTCTGTGAGCCCACAGATTAGCTCTCGAATTTTTGGATTGAGATTTGGGGCGAGAGTTTGCGGATCAAAATGGTTCTTTTGGTGCGCTTGTATTCTTTTGCCCCCTTCAGGGTGCTCACCAGTCCAGGCTTCAAAGAGAAGTACACCGAGTGAAAAAGCGTCCGACTTTTCGCTGGGCGTTTGAAGCTGAGCGACTTCCGGAGCCATGTACTTGGGTGTCCCAGCGAGGCGATGTTCTCCCGTCTGTTCATGGTTGATCTGCAGAGTGATACCGAAATCAAGGAGGGTGAGTTTGCCATCATCCGAGACCAGAATATTTTTCGGCTTCACATCGCAATGCACTCGTCCCGTTGAGTGAAGAAAGTCGAGGACTTCGGCCAGTTGTAGGGCCAGAATAAAGGGAGAGTGACCATTTTTGCAGGCCTGGATGAAATCGACGCCGGCAACAAAAGACATCGTAAAGAACGACAGCTCACGGGTAACGACCAGTTCGTAGAGAGTGACTAAATTGGGATGAGAGAGATCTTGTTGAACCCGAAATTCGCGCTTGAGAGCCGGGGTTGCCGTGTAGTCTTGGTGGTGAAGTAGCTTCATTGCCACGTACTCACGACGTAGAAAATCATAGACCTGATAAACTGTTCCTTCCCCACCACTGCCCAAGGGTCGCTCAACGCGATAACGACCCTTTTTGAGCAGGGTTCCCTCTTCCAAGATGTCGGTGACTCGATGGCCCGGCGGTAAAGAGCGCGTCAGTGCCGTCCTGGAGGCAAAGTCGATTGGTTGACCGCCTGTGACCTCTTCGAGGAGGAATTTCTCTTTCTGAGTTGGATGAATTGAACTCATTGCTTGAGAACCGCCAAACGGGAGGGCCAATTTTTGCCCCAGGGTGATGAAGGTCGCTAGTTGGGTGTTTTCTGCGCGTCAGGTCTCGTGCAAGCCGGCGCCTATGATCATTGCGTTGGCATAGCGAGCTCGCAGGGCCGAGGTGTTGAGCACCTGTCGCCTTGCTTTTTTCCCGCTTTCGACTTTCTCGCTGCCGTAGGACTTTTCAACGGTTGAGGCAGAGAAGTCACCCTCTTGTCCCCAATGTTGGGTGAACGCGACATTGGCTTGAGTGAGTTCCGTGCGAATATCTTGATAAAATTGAGGAACAGTGCGAGTGGCGGCGCCTGGCATTTCTATGCAGCAGGTATGGGTTCCTCGATCAGTAAAGGCGAGGGTCGCATCTGAAGACTTGACGAAGCGCATCGAGGCAGGACCAAGGAAAGGCCGGTCAGCAATTCGGGCTTTACGAAAAGCTCGGGCAATGGCGTCGAAGGCAGAGACGGTGTCTTTGATGTCCACGCCGATTTCTGCGCTAGCACCTTGCGTGCTCATCACAACGTCGGTGAACAGAACACCGAGGGGCAAGGGCTTGAGTTTTGGGTCGGTATTCGGGTCGAGTTCCTCGAAGCGCTTTGCCAATAAATCATGTGCACCCCGTAGCATTAGATCCGGGAGGATTCGCGCTGCAACTCCACCCCAGTAGACGGAACATGGATCGGTGACGATGACGTTTTTGGGTTTTTGCTCCGCATTGTATTGATAGCCCGCGGGGGCGACGCTCTTGTACATCGTTGTCACCCAGGGCGTGAATTCTCCACCTTGGGCCAGCTGCATCGGATCGAATGTCACCTCGACATGGTAGAGGCTGGAGTCTTTTTGTGGCTCCTGATCAAAATCAAGGTTGAGGACTTTCTCTTGAAGTGCCTGATCCCACTTCATTTTCTTGCGATGCACCGAAAGCAAGTAGAGGGGCTCCGTTTCGAGTACGACAGACTCAACTATTCCAAAGGAACCAAAAGAGACTCGAGCTGCGTTGAAGACACTTGTGTCGCGAATAAACTCGACCTGGTTGCCGAAGACTTGGCTGGCAATTTCTGGCGTTAATAATGGTTTCTCGGCGGACTCGATCCATACATGTCGACTCTCCGAGCAGATGATATGCATACCAGCGATTGTGTCGTGGATAGATCCAATATTGATCGCTGCGCCGTGGGTACCCGTAGCAGAAGCTCCTATAATGGTCTGCCCGTTACTCGCGCCGCAGGTGAGAAGGCTACGTTCAAGCTTACCGAGTTGCAGATTGGCGGACGCAACGAGAGTTCCGCACTGCAGAAGAGTCAGGTTCTGATTCGAGTAGGGGCTCTCTGGCGCGAGCGCTCCCAGTGTCGGCAGAATATAGCTCAAGTCAGAGGTTTGAAGTAACCAGCCCTCAGCACCAGGATTCGCGGCTTGCGAAAGAGACCAGGCCGAACCAAGAGCTCGGACTTGATTGATGCCCGCGCTATCAGCCTTGCCAAGAACTTCCTGAATCGATTTTTGTCCCTCGGCTCGGTATTGCCAGCCACTCCAGCCGCTCGTATCTGCTCCCTGATTTGAAACACGCCAAATTTTTTGTGGGGCAAATTGTATGTTGTGGTGAATGTTGTTGAGTGTCGTCGGTGTATTATCACTAATCATTTTGCTGACTCCTCTGTACTTGTCGGCCATGGACCTGCGCCGGCGGGGTCTCGAGTCGCTGCGCTAGGGGCGCCAGGCTGTTCAGGCGGCGCCGGCTTTGTGTCTTCTGCGGAAGAATCTCCTCCGCCCGTTTGGCTCTCCTCCGCCTTCGGCCAGGGGCCGGCACCTGAGGGATCTGGTTTCTTATTATCCTCTTTCGAGCAGGATGAGCCGCCGTCATCGACAATGACTTTTGAGACACAGCGAACTTCAACATGATGTCCGCCCTTGACCTTGCTGATTTCTACAGATGCAATCCCCGAGCAGTCTTCGACCGTTACGACACAATCAGCATTCTTCTTTTGATTGAGGGCACTGCATTTACCGATGTCTTTATTCACATAGACATCTCCCGTTTGCCCAGCTGTGCCGGCATTAGGAAGTCGGACGATGACCTTCGTTGAAGGACAACCGACGAGAAAATTGCTGAGAACAACTGCGCTCAATAGACGCAGGTAATTAGATCGTTTCATCTCTATCTCCCCAATCTCTCCTTCGACGAGAGATTTTCGTTAGCGTCATAGCGTCGCACTCCGAGTGTGGTCAATCCTTCAGCTACGGTTCCCCTGATTTTACATGTCCGGGGATGGCCTAGATGATGAAGAGAAAGGAACGAGCGGAGTGAACCCTTTGCAAACTCCTCCAGTTCGCGACCCGCCATTCATCTTCGGTCGGAGAGGTCTTTCACGTCTAGAACGCGGAAGTGAGCAGCTTAGGCTGGTTGCTTTGAGCGGCGTTGCCTTCAGCGGCAGGGAAGCAGCCGGTCGGAGATCACGACGTCATCCCAGTAAAGATAGCCAGCTTGTTGGCCAGGCTCTGCCCACGGCATACCAAAGCGAACCATGTTGATGCCATTCTGTCCGTAGGTGTCGACGTTGTCGACTCGCGCTACGATAGCGCCATCAATGGCAAGGGTTGCGCGTCCTTCGGTTTTACTAATGAACGCAGATGCTTGGACGCAGATCCAGGCAGCCTCTCTGTAAACACCGGGCTCAGAGTGATGCACTTCCTCGCTGAGAAATGCAAAAACGTTGGTCGCTTTCTCACTCTCTAAATTGAAGTCGACGACATCCCCGTGGTGAGCAGCAAAGTCGACGATGCTCACTGTCGAGGTGACGGTTCCCTTGGGTACCCAGAGCCAGCCCCGGAAATGGAGTTCTTCCCCAGATGAGACATCCAACTCTTTTTTAATCCAACTTTGGGAATATCCACCGCCGAAATAGACGGCCAGCGCGTCTTGGCCAGTGTGGGCTCGGTTCGGTGTGAGGTAGACTTGTCCGTTGTCGGTCACCACATCATCGACAAAAGCGACTCTTTCGAAGTCTTCCTCGAAAAGTATTTCTGCGTCTTCGCAATCAGGAGCGCAGGTGTTCCACTCTCTCCAAACTGGGGACGGAGGTAGTTTATCATCGCCCCCATCTGTCGCGCCGCTGCCGCTTCCGCCCGTGCCAAACTCAGACCCTCCGCTTGCCGTTGTGGCACCGGCCCCATCGTCGAAGGAGCCCTCTCCGTTCGCTCCACCCGTAGCGGTGTCCTCAGCATTGCTTCCACCGGTTGCGGTGTCGCCGGTTTCTGGGTCGAGCGACGAACTTCCAGCGAAGGAGCCGGAGAGACTTGGGTCTTCGGGTTTTACTTCAATCTGCGTGGGTGGCCCGAGCCGAACCTCTGCCACTGTCGAGGCCTCTTCATCGACCACTCCTATCCAGCCGCAACCGAACACTGAGAAGCTAGCGACCGCCAAGGCGAGCGCTCGCCAGCGATCGCGCCGTCGTGGGGGACATGTTATCCCTTTTAGGTGAGATAGAGTGTGAGACATTCAGTACGCCTTCAGGTCGTAGCCTAGCTCCAAGACGGAATTAAGCTAAAAAATAGGCGAATTTCCTCGAATCTATCAGGGGAAAGTGAGGATGAAGAAGGTAGATGAACGCTTCTGTCCCACATTTGTCGACTCTTGACGCTAGTCAGGCTGCAAAAGTGTAGTCAGAACATCTGTGAGGCGCCGCTCCGCCTGAACTCAGGAAATGTAGGAGCGGGTCCTGAGGACCAGAGGTTGCGATTAACTTTAATCGATCGGGCTCGATGCCTGTGGAGTCGCGAGCACCGCTGCACCATCTGCTTCAAGGCTTGCCGCTCCGGTGGCGGAGGGGGAGGACTGAACCGTGTCCTGACGTGTGATGTTTTTATCAGCGGTGACGCTCAAAGAACCCTCGCCTTGGAATTTCTTTTCTTGGCCGACGCACTGATTTGCCGCAGCGGATAATGCTCCAGCGCGGGTTGCTAATGCTCCAAGCACTGCCGAATCGTGAGAAATACGGCTCTGATTATTGGATGCGATCGCCGCCTGCAGGCTTGAGATGCGGCCTGCAGCCGTCTTGCCTGCGGTTTCGAGTTGGCTGAGATTGTCGTCCAGGCAGGTTACCTTGATGATGTCCTTATCTTTCCGTGCCTGACGAAGCTGACGGCTTGCCGACGCGGTAGCCGCAGTAATTTGCGACATGGTCGTTTGCGCTTGGTTCAACACCGCTGCGGGTGAGGGCTTGGCGCCGTCCCCCTCATTGCCCGCGGCTGGGTTTCCTGCCTGGTCACCTTGGGCACTGGCCAAACCAAGGCCCAGGGCAAGGGCAAGTACAATACTGCCGGCGACTGCAATTTTCGAATAATTCTTTAGCATCCAGAAACCCTCTCGCTGAGAATAGCAGATATCGTGTTTGGATCGAGGTCAGGGACTCTTACTCGACTCGGCGGTTTTCTCGGGTTCTCCAACTGCTGCGATGGGCATTTGCTCTCGAGCAGTCACAGTGGAACGTTTCCGGAGTAGCTGCGACAAGAAGTAGACGGCTGAGACCCAAGAAATAATGGCATGAGCCCAAAGGAGGGGCTCGTAGGCTTTGACGACCACGAGAGCCACGTACGCACAGGAGATGAAGTCAATCCGAAGAAGAGGTTCGACAAGGGCGACAAGCCTCTCGAGCGCGTTTTTGCTGGGAGCTCGATGTCCCCATTCGACTGCCTGAAAGCTACCTCGTCCACCTCCTTGAAGTACGGCGAGATACTGCAAAACTTGCACGCCGAACCAACCTACGTTGCCGAATACGCCCAATGAGATCGCGAAAGAAGAAGTTTTGGCGGCCAGGAGAGAGGTGCCTGTGACCCAGGTGACGATACCTAGACCGTCTCCCACTGTATCTATCCAGGCCCCGAAAGAGCTGCCCGCGTATTTGAGTCGAGCCAGCTCACCATCGATACAATCAATGATACGCATCACGATAAAGAGTAGCCCAGCGACCAGTGGCCATTGGTCTCCCGGCCAGATCAGCATCCATGAGGCAAGAAACGCAAGCAGGGTGGAAAAAATGGAGACTTGATTCGGCGTTAGGGAAGTATTGGCCAATACCCGGGTGATGCGCAGGGAAATAGGGCGCATGAAATGACGATCCAGTACTCCACCGGTTGGTTTGACCAGACTTTTTAATAGAGCTGGCCAGGCTTGTCGCGCCTGTTCGTGGTTGCGAACAACTTGGCAAAAGAGCTCTGGCGGTGCGCTAATATGAGTCGTATTTTGAGGTTTACTCTCGCGAAATGCTGAAATGAATTCCTTGAGTGGCGTCGAGGTGAGTCGATAGAGTGAATATTCACTCACCTGGAGGTTCGATGGGGTCAAAGGACGATCCTTCAGCCAAGACAGCAGACCACGGTGATAAACAAGGCTTGACTCGACGACCAAGTAAGTCTCGGCAGTCGTTTTTAAATCGTCTAATTGGTCGCCTTCGCATGCCAGAGCGTGGCTGATG
>JAKVCH010000040.1 GCA_022447485.1 Polyangiaceae bacterium
TGCACACCTTCGCCAGATACATCGCGGGTAATCGAGGGGTTGTCCGACTTGCGGCTCACCTTATCGATTTCATCGATGTAGACGATGCCTCGCTGAGCGCGCTCCACATCGTGATCCGCGTTTTGAAGGAGCTGGACAATAATATTCTCGACGTCTTCGCCAACGTAGCCAGCTTCGGTCAAGGTGGTCGCATCGGCGATTGCGAAAGGAACCTTGATGATCTTCGCAAGCGTCTGGGCGAGCAAAGTCTTACCGCTGCCCGTCGGTCCGAGGAGCAAGATATTACTCTTGCCCAGCTCGATATCTTCGCCAGAAACGCCAGAGTCGATGCGCTTGTAGTGGTTATGAACCGCTACGGAGAGCACCTTCTTCGCACGCAACTGACCAATCACGTAATCGTCAAGAATCGCCTTAATTTCTGCTGGCTTCGGTAGGGGGTCCGAGCCAGAGGTTGGCTCGTCTTTCTCAACCTCTTCCGCGATAATATCATTGCAGAGTGCGATACATTCATCGCAGATATAGACGGTTGGTCCAGCAATCAGCTTTTTGACCTCTTTTTGCGATTTCCCGCAAAAAGAGCAGCTCAAGTTTCCATTTGAGTCTTCACGACGTCGATCCAAGGTAAAACCTCCTCAATCATTCAACGACCAGTTTGTCTCGTCGGTAAGCTAGACTTCCACATCTTCAGGAATCTGCAAACGGAGAAGGAGAAGAATGGCTGGCTTAGGTAGGCCAGCTAGCCCAATTCAGCTTCCCGACGAGCTTTACTTAGTCTTTTTTTGCAGCCTCAGCCTTGCGGTCGAAAATTTGGTCGATCAGGCCGTATTCCTTGGCCTGCTCCGCACCGAGGTAAAAATCTCGCTCAATATCTTGGGCGATCTCATCACGGTCTTTTCCGGTCGCCTCGACAAGAATATCCGTGATTTTATCTTTCATGTGGCGAATTTCTCGAGCTTGGATCTCGATATCAGTCGCCTGGCCTCTGGCTCCACCGAGAGGCTGGTGAATCATAATGCGGCTGTTGGGTAGCGCGTAACGCTGCCCCTTCTCGCCAGCGCAGAGCAAAAGGGCTCCCATGCTCGCCGCCTGACCAATACAGATAGTGCTAACGGGGCTACGGACGTACTGCATGGTGTCGTAAATTGCCAAACCGGCAGTCACTACACCACCAGGTGAATTCACGTAGAGCTGAATATCTTTCTCAGGATCTTCACTCTCCAGGAAGAGAAATTGGGCGATGATGATATTTGCTACATCGTCATCGACGCCGCTGCCCAGGAAGACAATACGGTCGTTGACGAGACGAGAGAAAATATCCCATGTCCGCTCTCCGCGATGGGTGGTCTCGACCACACTGGGATAAATCACTCCAGCAGTGATTGGACTCCCCTGCCTTGTCGATTCGATTGAAAGAGAGTGCTTGTTGTTCTCAAGAAGACGAATTGCATCGCCACGAGTTTCTGGTCGCTTAGCCATTATGTTCCTCATCTAACGCATATCGAGGCGCTTCGGAAAGACTTTGATGGAAGATTCCACCATTGCCTCCCAGCAGGCACCACTCTACCTGGCGAAAAGAGCAAGTAATCTCGCTCTCTTCAAGTAAATCTCTGAATTGACGAAAAAGGCCCACCGAGAGGTAGGCCTGGTCGGAGGGGTCTCATGCTAGACAAGAGAGCCCTACTCCAAAGCGAACCGATTCGTCAGCCGGGACAATTCTTTCAGATTGAGTGAATTGCCCCTCGCTGATGAACGGAACAGGTCGCTTTGCTGATTTATTCCTCAGAAATTTTTGCTTTTTCTTCGATGAGGTCGAGCACTTTATTCTCGAGAATCATCCCCACCAACATTTCGCGTTTCCGAGGCTCGCTGTACTCGGCTCGCAGACGAGCAACGTTTTTGCCAGTCTGTTCCGCTAATTCTTTCAGACCTTCTTCGAGTTGGTCAGCGCCAATCTGAATGCTTTCTTTCTTTGCAATCTCGGCCATGACCAAGCCAGCGCGGACCTTCGTCTCGCTGTCGCTCTTGATCTTCTCGCGGAGCTCTTCGCCAACGCCAGACACAGTCTGACCCTGCATTTGGGCTCGCATCAAAATTTCGCGCTCGCTGATCTGCATCTGCTGGGCGACCAGGCTCGGCGGAAGAGGAATCGGGTTAGCCTCGACAAGAGCTGTGACGAGTCGTTCCGCCAGAAGGTTTTCGGCATCGCTCTCTTGACGCTTACCAATTGTCTCTTTGAGATTCTCTTTCAGCGCTTCAAGAGTATCAAACTCGCCCAGATCCTTGGCCAACTCATCATCAGCCGCAGGCAAAATGCGCTCCTTGAGCTCCTTGACTGTCACATGAAACTGCGCAGTTTTTCCGGCAAGCTTCGGATGGGGATGTCCTTCGGGCATTGGAACATCGGCAACCTTCGTCTCATCGATCGATGCTCCGACGAGCGCTTCTTCGATTTCTTTGAAGACTTGCCCGCTTCCTATCTCGATGGGGAAGCCCTCGGTGCCTGCATCTTCGATCTCTTCGCCGTCGACGGTTGCTTTCAGATCAACGGTCAGAATGTCGCCATCTTTGGCAGGTCGCGGCTCGGAAGGAGCTTCGACTGTAGAATTGGCCCGACGAACTTGATCGAGCTCAGTTTGAACCTGCTCGTCGGTGACGTCTACCTTGGGCTTCTTTGCTTCGAGCCCCTCGTAGGTGACCGTCTCAATCTTCGGGAGAACTTCCACCTTTGCGGTGTAAGAGAAAGTCTGACCGCTCTTGACGCGTGAAGGCACAACCTGAGGCTGGCTGACGGTCTGCAGCTCTTTCTCTTGAGCAGCCTTGGGAAGCGTGTCGTCAATGAGCTTCTGCATCACGTCGGCTTCGACGCGGGGCCCGCAGACGCGCTGCACAATATTCTTGGGCGCTTTACCTGGACGAAAGCCCTTGATCTTGGACTGCTTCGCTACCTGACGAATTGCCTTATTGTACTCTGAAGTGACGCGTTCGGCGTCAATCTCAATGCTAAACTCAACAAGGACTGGACTGATATTCTCGACGTTAACTTGCATCGTATTTCCTGCGGAAGGGATGCGCTCAATCGCATGCAGCCCCAGCTCGGTCAAGGTGGAAAAGGCGAGAAGAGCAGGAAATGAAAAAAGCCCCGTCGAGCTGGGGCTTGAAAAGTCTGCAGCGAGCGAAAAAATCGATGCTTATTCTTGCTCTTCTTCCTCTTCGATCTCGCGAAGGGCCGCTTCGAAAGGGTCAAGATCAAAGTCGACATCATCGCGGGCCGGCATTTCTAGCTCGTCAATACTCCAGCCTGTTCTCATGCCGGGGCGTAGGGCCTCACGCTGAAAGTCTGCGAATGAACGATATCCGTTGGGGTTAGCCATTTTTAAATTCTATCTCCGTATGCGTTAAGGTAACTAACTGTATGTAGGTTACCTACATCTGAGCACACAGTAAGTTAATGTGAGCCAATACCCAAAAAAAAGGATCGTCTACATGTCACTTCGATAGGCACTTCAGGGTGACAAGCATCCAAAAGTAGCGAGCAGATCCGCATTTCTGTCCTTCGCATCCGTGGCACGCGGTTGAACTGAAGACGGAAAAACTTGGGGAAGCCTCTGAGGGGAAGAAAAGGCGGCCCAGGACCGCCCCTCGACACGCTGATCGTTGGCGTCTAGGGTCGTTGCCCCTCCATGGCTAAGCGTCCCATTATCTTTGCAGTCGCCAACCAAAAAGGCGGCGTTGGAAAAACGACCACTGCGGTCAACCTCGCGGCCAGTTTAGCTGCTGCAGAAAAGAAAACCCTCCTTGTCGACCTCGATCCCCAAGCCAACGCCTCCAGTGGCGTCGGGGTGGCGCCAGGCACGGCTGACTTAACAATCTACGACGCACTGATCGGCGAAGCGCCACTACGCGATGTAATTGCCTCGACGCCCATTGAAACACTCAAGGTGGCACCCGCTAGCCAAGACTTAACGGCAGTCGAGTATGAGCTCTTTGACGACCAGCGTGGCACCCATCTTCGGAACGCTCTGCACTCGGCAGGTGCTTCTGAATTTGAGTTTGTGATCATCGACTCCCCTCCCTCTCTTGGTGTGTTGACCTTGAACGTCCTGGGAGCAGCTGACCGACTGATTATCCCTCTCCAGCCGGAGTACTATGCTCTCGAAGGCATTACCTACCTGATGGCAACGGTCGACCGAGTGAAGGCTAGCCTGAACCCCGCGCTTTCCGTCGAAGGAATTGTATTGACCATGTGGGACGGAAGAAATCGATTAGCTCATCAAGTCGCCGATCAGGTGCGGAAGCATTTTCGAGTCTTTGACTCAGTAATTCCACGAAATGTCCGCCTCAGCGAGGCTCCCTCCCATGGTTTACCCGCGCTTCTCTACGATGTGCAAAGTAAAGGGGCTCAAGGCTACCTCACTTTGGCCGGGGAAATCCTTGATCCGAAGCCCGGAGTCGCTTCAGCATCCTCCCAAAAGACAACTCCCGAGCAGGCCGAATCAGCATGAAAAAGTCACGTGGTCTAGGACGCGGTCTGGACGCCCTTCTGCCCTCTACTCCCGCTCCCCAAGCAAAGCGCTCTGCTCAGCCAGCAGAGGCACAGACAGAAGAGCCGGGGAATGTATTTTCGTGTTTGCTCACGAAGATTGCGCCGCAACCAGGACAACCTCGCCAGCATTTCGACCAGGCAAAGCTCGATGAACTAGTCGCGTCGATTAAAGAGCACGGCCTCTTGGAGCCCCTAGTTGTTCGAAAGAAAGGCGACGATCAGTACGAGCTCATCGCCGGCGAACGACGTTATCGTGCCCTGAAGCTAGCGGGCATGAAAGAGGCGCTCGTTGTCGTGCATGAGGTCTCACCTTTACTCGCTTTCGAGCTAGCGATTATTGAGAATGTCCAGCGCGAAGATCTCGATGTTATCGAATTAGCAGAAGCACTCGACCGACTTGTCCGCGAATATGGCTACACCCAAGATAAGCTGGCTGAGCGTATCGGAAAAAGTCGTTCAGCAATCGCCAACTCCCTCCGTTTGCTGAAGCTGCCCGAGGGCCTGCGCGATAAGGTGGTCACCGGAGAACTCAGCGAAGGGCATGCTCGAGCTCTCCTCGGATTACCCGATAAAGTGCGCATGATAGAAATCGGCGACGAAGTGCTCCGCCGGCAATTATCTGTCCGCCAAACTGAAGAATTAGTCCGCGGGGCAAAGAAGAAAAAAGAGCCCCAAAAGAAGCCGGAGAAAACTAAGGCCGGTTCTGGCAAAAGCGCCAGCGTCCGAGACTTAGAGAAAAGACTCGAACGACGCCTTGGCTCACCTTGTGATGTGCAAGATAAAGGCGGCGCTGGGTCGATCACGATTCAATACGGCAGCCTCGACGAGCTCGACCGTATCCTTGATTTGATCATGTAATTAGGCGGCAGCCCCTGCCGCGACCGAGCGCAGACTTTCCAACTCCCTCGCGCTCGCCCAGGGAGTTGGCTGGTGAGCCTTTACTCTGCAGCCGCCGCAGAGGCAGCACTCTTGTCGAGGACGCGCTGAGCGGCCTTACCAGCTGGCGTATTCGGGCCGAGCTCCGCAGCCTTTTCCAGGTGGGTACGAGCCTCTTGCCCCTGGCCTGCATTCGTCAAAAAGCGAGCTAACCAATAATGAGCATCTGCTGAGTTGGCGTCGGTCGCGACGGCTAAACGGTAGTCAGCTTCTGCTCCTGCAGCATCTTTGAGGCGCTCCTTGCAATTTGCTCGATGAACATAAAGCTCCACGCTTTGCTCTGTCTCGACGGCTATATCAATCGCCTTCACACAGCCCTGAAAGTCGTCGAGCCGGGAGTAAAGCGCCACAACTTCGATGACGGGTACCGACTTTCCGTCGAGGGGAATGGCCGCGAGCTCTTGGAACGCCCGCTCTTTCTGCTCACTTAAAATTAAGCGCTGAACGAAATAGAGGCGTAAAACCCCGTCTTTGGGCGCCAACTCCAGGGCCTTTTCAAAGGCTGGAATCGTTGCTGGATCGTCCATGATATCGAGAGCATAAGCTCGGTTAATCAGCAAAGCCTTGTCTTCGGGAACAAATGCCAAACCCGCGTCGGCCACGACGAGAGCCTCTTGAGGACGATTGATATCGATCAACAATCCAGAGAGGTTCTGGCTAGCATCTAAGAGTTTTGGCTGAATTTTTAGAGCTCGTCGGTACTCGACAATCGCTTCATCCGCACTGCCATCTGATTCGTGGGCGACTCCCATCAACAACGCTAGCTGGGGGTCGTAAGGAGAGGCTGCAATCGCCTCTTTGAGCAGGGGGATCGCCGAAGCAGCGTCGCCATCTTCGATCAGCATCTGCACCTTCAAGATCAGCGCCTCTCGCTCCTCGTCGGTAGCAGGCTCTTGCTCCGGGGTTTTGGCCGCTGGGGTCGATGAAGAACCACAAGCCGTCAATGCGAAAGAGGTGGTCGCGCAAGAGGTCGCGAGCGCCCAGACAAGGAGCCTTTTCTGGGTACGGCCATGCAGCTTGCTGAGGGAGTCGAGAGAGGGCTTAGTCGAAGGGCTGGTCATCACGGTATCCTTGTCGAAGATGTTCTTACTCAAGACCTTCAGATACCAGAAAGACCAGAATCTCAGAAACCTTATTCTGAGAAAGGGTGCGAAAAGCCTCGGGAGCCATCAAAGCGCAATCTTGCCCGGGAGCACGCTCAACTCGCCGACCGCTAGCAGAGAGGCACCGACTCAGGGAAACGAAGCGCGAGCCGCCGCAACCCCAGCGTGAAGTTAGGACTCCGCGCTCGCGACAGCCTCACGGAGCGCGCTTTCGACCCTGGTTTGGGCCTCTGCGCCCTGCACTTTTTGTCCGTTTTCGTCGACGACATAGAAAACGTCGGCCACCGCATTGCCCTCGGTATTGATCTTCGCAAGCTCAACCGAGAGCCCTGCCTGATTCAAGGCACTTGCTAGGCGAAAGAGTAAGCCGGAACGATCAGGGGCCGTGACTTCAATCACTGTGTGGCGGGACGCACAGCGATTATCGATATTCACCGAAACCTTGACGTCGGGTGCAGGGCGGGCGCTCAAACGAGATGTTTTCTTCCGCGCCAGTAGTTGCTCGGGAGTGACTTCGCCTGAAAAGAGCGCTTCAATATCTTCTTGTAGTCGCGGCAATTGAGCGGCGATTTTTTCTGGGTCGAGACCTTGGCGCACCCAGAATAAGTCGAGCACTCGCTCCCGACCATGGGAGTCCACCCATTGATAAAGCTGAGCCCCAGTCACGCGAAAACGATTCGCGGCAAGAGCAGCCGTAATGTAGGTCAAAGCTCCCGAACGGTTGTCGGTAATGAAGCCGACTTCGGCATAGGGTGCGTTGATGCGAATCAGCTCGGTGCTGAATCTCGTCTGTTCGGCGGCTCGGGCCATGCGACCGTGCACAACAATATCCTGCGCTTCGTTCGCATTCAGGTAGCGCTTGGGCAAAGTACCGAGAAAGTGCTCCAAAAACTTACGCTCGCCGGGATCGGGACAGCGCTCCAAAGCCGCTGCCCGCATTTTAGCAGTACGCTGACTCTCCCCTGCCTGCACACCATCAAAAGAAACGCGCGTGGCAACGTAAAGCTCTTCCATCATACGGGCCTTCCACGTGGTTAAGGCTGTCGGGCTCGTAGTGGAAACATCACAGATAGTTAAGAGATAAAGTTCTTTCAACCCCTCGGTGCCGTGAACTTCTGCACGAAAATCGTTGATCGTTTTCTCGTCGTCGAGGTCTCGGCGAGAAGCCACGTGATACATGCGCAGGTGCTTTTGAACCAAATGTTGAATCTCAACAATATCATGCTCCTGCACTCCAAGACGTTCGAGAATCGGCCGGCAGAGATGATAGCCCCGATCCGAATGGTTCTTTCCGCCCTCGTCTTTGCCGATATCGTGCAGAAGAGCCGCCATGTAGAGAACCTGGGGTCGGGCAATATCTGCAGCAAGACGCGAAGCAAGGGCGTACTCGTCGGCGTAGCTGCCGCGGGCGAAAGCCCGTAGTTTGTCGACTGCAGCGATGGAGTGAACGTCTACCGTATAAACATGGTAGATATCGTGATGAACTCGCCCGACCACTGGAGCAAACTCGGGGATCATGGCCAATAAGATGCCTACGTCATGAAACTCTGTGAGTAAGGAGTTGCGCTTCACTCGAACTTTGCGGGGCTCCCGGAGTAAGCGACGGAAGTAAGTAGCAGCTTGCGGACTCTGACGTAGGCGCTCACAAAAGTCGGCGTCTTTCAGCGCTCGTAGAATAGCGTCCCGGGTCTTCATTTCGATGGGCGCATCTTCGTGCACCACATCCCAATAGACCTTCAAGGCAAATTCAGGGTTATCGAAGAGTTCACTGGGCTTCTTGAGGGCAACGGCGCCGCCGATTAATTGGGTGGTCTCCCCCAGGGATTCGACGCTTTGTCGGTGACTCGACATGAGCCGCGCCCGTTGCAGCAACATCTCGAGACTGTTCGAGATGATGCGAGCATGGCGATAGTATTCGCTCATCAATGCCTCAATCCCTGGTCCGCCCTCGCCGAAACCCATGACCCGAGCCGCAATCTCTTGGGAATCAAAAGAAAGACGGTCTGTGCGCCGGCGGTTATTTCGATGCAGGATATTGCGAATTCGCAGGTGAAAGGCGCCAGCAGCTTCTATCTCGTCGTATTCCGACTTGAGAAGTATGCCAATTTTCACCAAGCCAGCCAAGTCGGCCACACTCCAGCGCGACTGAGCAATCCAGCGTAAGATGTCGAGGTCACGGGTGCCGCCATGGCCACTCTTCATATCGGGTTCGAGCAGATAGACGCTATCTCCAAAGCGTCCCCAACGCTTTTCTGATTGAAGCATTAACTCGTCGAGAAAGCTTTGAATCTTTTTGTCGCTAAAGATAACCTCATGAGCTTTTCGTTTGAGGTCGCGACTGCTCTCTGCATTTCCGCCGATAAATCGCCAATCCAGAAGCGTTGTGGCGGTGGGGATATCTGTTTTTGCTAATTGGAGAGAGTCTTCGATGCTGACAATTTGATGCCCGATATCGATACCGGCATCCCAGAGCGGATGAAGAATAGCTTCGCCCAGGGCAGCCACCTTCTCTGGTTGGGGGCAGAGGATGCGGATATCGAGATCGCTCTTGAGGCCGAGGTTGCAGCGACCATAAGAACCCACCGCAGCAAGTGAGAGGCTCTCCCAGAGCTTATCGTCTTTGAGTGTTGAGCGGGCCGCGCAGAACATGGAGCAAATGAGCCCATCGAAGGCTTGCGGCCACAGACGGGAGGCTTCTGGTCCGGCCGCCTCCCCTCCTGCATCGACCAATGCGACCACACGCTCTTCGTGACGACGGAGGAAGTCTTTCATCTCTCCGGCGAGGGTCTTTGACTCTAGTTTGAAGGGTAAGTTCTGGCAGTCGACAAGCTCCATGCAAGCGCGGGTATAGCACTTTCATGTGCAATTGCCGCCTTTCCGACAAAAAGCGTCGGAAAGGGGCCTCGTAGTTGAGCTCAGCGAGGGACTTTGCTCTGAGTGAACTCCCTGAAACCTCTGCCAAAGCAGGGCGAGAAAGCTAATTGTGCCGCTTCCGTCGATGGAGCGACCCTCTGCTGCTCGATTTTAATGGGCCGTGGAATTTTACTCGGCCGCAGACGCGGCTTCTTTCTTCTCTCCAGGAACGGGTGCCTGGGGCTTCAGCCCGGCAGCCCGAATCAGATCGGCGTCTTCGTTTTCTTCTGGGTTGGGCGTAGTCAGCAACTTATCGCCGTAGAAGATACTATTGGCCCCTGCGTACATACACATCAGCTGTGCCTCACGGCTCAGCTCTGAACGGCCTGCAGAGAGGCGCACCTTGGCTTCTGGCATCATGAGCCGAGCAACGGCGATCATACGCACCAACTCCATCGGGTCGATAGGTGGTAAATCAGCCAGTGGGGTTCCCTCGACTCGAACTAAAGCATTGACGGGCACGCTCTCAGGGTGCTTTTCGAGCTTTGCTAGCTCGACCAACATCGTGCAGCGATCGTCGATGCTCTCGCCCATGCCAATGATGCCGCCAGAGCAGACCGTGATCCCGGCATTGCGAACGTTATTGAGGGTATTCAGGCGCTGATCAAATTGCCTGGTCGAAATAATCGACTTATAAAAATCGCGCGAGGTGTCGAGGTTGTGGTTGTAAGCATCCAGGCCAGCTTCGGCCAAACGTTGAGCTTGATGCTCGTTGAGCATGCCCAAGGTCACGCACGACTCTAAGCCCAGAGCCTTCACGCCCTTGACCATCTCGATGACTCGATCAAAAGCAGGGTTGTCGCTCACTTCGCGCCAAGCCGCACCCATGCAAAAGCGGGTAGCTCCTTGCTCCTTGGAACGACGCGCAGCATCGAGCACTTCTTCCACAGACATCATTTTTTCGCCTTTGACGGCTTGATGATGAGAGGATTGGGGGCAGTAAGAGCAGTCCTCGGGGCAACCACCAGTTTTAACGCTCAACAAGGTGCAGAGCTGAACCTCGTTATCGGGGTGTTGATTGAGGTGAACACTCCGTGCCCGATCGATCAACTCGAAGAGGGGAAGTTCGTGGAGGGCACGGGCTTGGGCGAGTGTCCAATCGCTTCGCACAATGCCATCGTTTTCGCGGGGCTGGGCGGCAGGGGCCGGGCTAATCTCAGTGCTCATCGCGGGCGATGTAGCGCCTTTTTGTCCGTCTGCCCAGCGCTGAAGCGATTCGGTTAGCGTCCGAGAGCTGAACGAGCTGTTTCTACGGTGATTTTTCCAACTTGAGCAAGTTGGCGGACCGCTGCATCAAAGGTCTGCATGCCGTACATCTCTGCTCCTTGGGTCATTAATTCTTTTAAACTCGGGTTACCGAGCGGCCGCCGAATCGCTTCCTTCACGGAACCAGTTCCGACCAAGACTTCTGCAGCCAAGGCCATGCCAGATCCGTCCGCATTGGGCAGCAGACGCTGGGCAATGATGCCCTCAATTGTGTCGCCTAAGCGCTCGCGAATATCGTCGCCATCACCCTCCATCAGAGAAAGTACGCGGTTCATTGTGCGAGCCACATCTGGGGTGTGTAAGGTCGAAAGAACCAAATGCCCGGTCTCAGCGGCTTCAAGGGCAATTTTCATGGTTTCTTGGTCGCGAATTTCGCCCACGTAGATCACATCGGGATCTTGACGCAGAGCCGCGCGCAGAGCTGAGCTAAAGCTGTGGGTATCGACTCCTATCTCTCTCTGACTGACCGATGACTTTTGGTCGATATGAACAAATTCTATGGGATCTTCTACCGTGACGATATGTCGCGACAGTTGGTGATTCATATGGCCCACCATCGCCGCCAAAGTGCTACTTTTGCCGTTGCCGGCAGCGCCCACGCAGAGCACGAGGCCCCGCTCTTTTTCTGCCAAGCGAGCGCACACCGGAGGTAAACCCAAGGCATCCAGGCTGGGAATCGCTGTGGGAATAATACGCATGACAATCGACAGATAGGAGCGCTGACGATAGATATTGACGCGGAACCGGCCCAGACCTTCGACCTGGTAGGAGGTGTCGTAATCGCGCAGCGACTCAAGATCGCTGCGGAGCTCTTCGTCGATGACCAAATGCTGGGCAATCGCGCGGGTATTTGCCGGTGTTAACTTGGCGAGGCGAAAAAAAACTAAGTCGCCGCGCACGCGTGCACCAGGGGGCTGCCCCACCTTGAGATGAATATCACGAGCTCCAGCTGCTACGGACTTCTGTAAGAGCTGTTGAAAGTAGGCTTCGGAAAGAAAGGGGTTTTCGGCAGCGCTCATCTTTAGCTCCTTATAGAGCGGCGGAGGCCAATGCGCGAGCCCGCTTCTCGATTGTCTGGAAGTCGCGGGCTTTCACGAGCCGTCCATCGACGAGAGCACTGCCCACTCCCACTGCTGCTGCACCGGCATCGAGCCAGTCTCGGACGTTTTCGACGCCGATTCCCCCGGTGGGAACAATTTTCAGCTCGGGCAAAGGTGCGCGAATATCTTTTATGTAGGAAGGAGGCAGGTGGGCAGCGGGAAAGAGCTTCACGAATTCAGCGCCCGCCTGGTGCGCTTGCCACATTTCAGTGGGCGTTTGGCAGCCGGGCAGCGAAACTAAGCCCAGGTCTTTTGCCTGGCTGATGAGGCTCGGGCGCAGGATGGGCGAGACGATGTAGGTGGCGCCTGCAGCCTCAACGGCCCGCACTTCTTCCGCGGTCGTGACTGTGCCTGCTCCGAGCAAGAGCTCGGGAAACTCGTGGCGAATTGCCTGAATTTGCTCGACGGCGCCCGGCACCGTCAGGGTAACCTCCAAGGCTCTGACGCCTCCTGCCGCAACGGCGCGCACGGCATCGAGCAGCCCCTCGGCTTGGGGCAAACGAATGATGGCTATCACTCGGGCCTTCTCTAATTCAGAAGCAATCACGGCAGCGCTCATGGCAAAAGTCTAGGCGATGAGTCCCGCCGCGCCCAGACAGAAGAGCCGATGAATCAGCAGGGGAAGTAATTTTTCGATTCGCCCCAAGAAATACTTGCATCGCCCCACCCCTTTGGCTACTACCCCGGTCCCTTCGGAAACGAGGGGTGGAATCGAGCAAATAAAACTCGAAAGAGCTTAGGCTCTCCCGGGAAGCGAGATTCAGCCCAGATAGCTCAGTTGGTAGAGCAGGGGATTGAAAATCCCCGTGTCGGCGGTTCAATTCCGTCTCTGGGCACAAGCCAAAAACAGCTAAAAAAGCCGCACCTCTTCAGGGCGGCTTTTTTTCATTGCGGCCCACTTTGCGGCCCACTTTTTCGATATGGGGAACGCTGGGCCCCGGAGCCCCGCTTTTTTCGTTTTATTCTTTGCGTGGCGACCCCGATGCCCCAGTTCGTTCCTGATTTCCGGTGTTTACCTGGGACATCGCTTTCTGTTCATCAGATACGGATGCGGCGGGTGGTTCGTTTTGTGACTCTGGGGCGAGTTGTGCCTGGAGTCCGCGACTACCAGCTACACCACCAGAAAGAACACAATCTTGAATTGCGGCACATCGACGCCTCCGTCATTCGCCTGGTCGATTGCACACGCGTGTACCTGCACGCGGCGATCGACAACTACCCACGCCGCATTCTCGGTTAGCGCGTGGCGCTCTCTCAAGCACCAGTGGCTCT
>JAKVCH010000400.1 GCA_022447485.1 Polyangiaceae bacterium
ACTTCTGGTGTAGCCAGGCGATTAATTCAGTACGCGAAGTGAGGCCTAGCTTCATGTAAAGCTTGTGTAATTGAGTTGTCACGGTGCGAACTGAACGACCTCTCTTTTCTGCAATTTCTCTGTCGCTTAAGCCCTCAAAAGCAAGCTGGCAGAGCTCTCGCTCGACCTGACTAAAGTTTTTGAGCCGTTGCTCAGACAATGCTGGCAGTTCATGACTTAAGATCATGATGTCATCACTAATCTGGGTGAGGCGCAGACCGGAAGGGGTTGGTAGATCGATCGAAGACGGTGACTGGGCGTCATCTTTTTTTGAGATCTTCGTCATAGCTCCAGAATAGATCTATCACATACCCTATCTTTCTGACCCTGAAAAAGGGTCGAATATTATGCATCTTGATGAACAAATCAGTTCTAAGGAGTGCACTAGTCAAGGTTCTCGAATCGTTATAGGGCGACCCTCTCGCAGCAATTGACTGATTCTAAAATTGACCTGATTCAGTTCGTCGAAAAGTCCGACGAGATCTATGCGAATGAAGCAGATTGGATGACCTCTTTGCGTGAGGAGCTTGCGTCTGTTTTTGAACCCGCATGGATGAGGGGGGCCATAAATTACAATGGCAATATCGAATGCGCATCGAAGATTCGGCGAGCAATTATCGTCGGAAGCGGTAGCTATCCTGTGGAGGTAATTCCTGTCTTGCATCGCCTGAGCGAGCTAGGGGCACGTGCGATGGTTACTTGCTTGCTAGATCCGGAGGACCAAACCGCTGAGATGGGCTCTTTATTCCCGGCGTTTCAGCTGCTCAAAGTCAGGTCGTCAACTGGAAGCTCGCTGGAATCAGGTTAAGCTGAGGGCATGACTGAATCTTCGGCGCGCGTGGTCGCTCTCAAGGACCCCCAGCTTCGTTCGTTTTTACCACTGCTCTACGTTGCAAGTGCAGACCAAACACTTTCAGAAGGTGAGCGACGAGCCCTCACGGCAAAAATTGCCGCGATGCCTTGGCTTCGTCCGGCAGCGCGAGAGGCTGCCGAAAGCTGGCTGAATCCGAATGCTCCCGCTACAGAAGAAGAGTTTCAGGACCTGACTCATCTCTTGGCTGGAATTGCCAAAACAGCGAGTGCTCGCGCGCGCTCGACTTTTCATGCGCTTGCCAACGAACTGGCATCGTCTCCCGAACATAGAAAAGCTGTCGATGAGCTAGCAGCTCTTCTCGGAACAGACGTTGCTCTGCCTGAGGACTGGGAAGCGTCGCATCAGCTACTTGAGTCGTCGTTTCGGTCGGATGCTCGTCAAGCCTTGGAGCTCGGTCGTTTTCTCGATGGTCGACATCAGAAGGTGAGAGAGGAAGTGCGCGAATTTCTCGATGCGCCAGAGCTCCGCTGCATTGGTTTAGGTAGTGAAGAGACTCGTGAGCATACGCGCGAACAGTTGGCCCGCTTGGCAAGGACTGGTCTCTTGCATCGCGCTTTTCCCGGGGTCACCTGCGAGGGAGACCTGGGAGAATTTATGGCCCTCTTCGAGGAGTTGGGCCATGGCAACTTGTCTCTCACCATCAAGATGGGGGTTCAGGCTGGCCTCTATGGCGGTGCTATTTGGGCTCTTGGTACTGCGAGGCATCATCACCGCCTGGCGCAAGTAGCCAGTCTTGAGGAGATGGGCTGTTTTGCCATGAGTGAAGTCGGCCATGGTTCGAATGTTGCTCAATTGGAGACGGTGGCAAGGTATGTCCACGAGACTCGGGAATTCATCGTCACCACTCCTGGGGAATCTGCACGCAAAGATTGGATTGGCGGCGCAGCCCACGACGCGCGATTCGCGGTGGTCTTTGCTCAGCTCGAGGTGCAAGGTGTTCGTCATGGTGTCCATGCGTTGATTGTGCCGATTCGCACGCCCGATGGTGCACCTCTCAGTGGAGTGAGAACGGGCGATTGTGGACATAAAATGGGTCTAAACGGTGTCGATAATGGTCGACTCTGGTTTGAAAATGTGCGCGTGCCGGTCGACAACCTTCTCGATCGCTTCGCTAGTGTTGACGGTGATGGCCAGTACCAGAGCCCGATTGATCATCAGGGTCGACGCTTCTTTACCATGCTTGCCACGCTGGTCGGGGGGCGTATCTGCGTGGGAAGTTCAGCCGTCTCTGCCGCGCGTTCTGGTCTGGCTATTGCCATTCGCTACGCCACCATGAGGCGTCAGTTTAGCTCGAGCCCCAGCAAGCCTGAGCGCACTCTGTTGACCTATCCGAGTCACCAACGTCGACTTCTTCCCCAATTGGCAACGAACGTCGTCCTCCGGATGGCCTTCGAAAAAGTTCGGGTTCGTCATGGCCTTGCCATGGTCGAAGAAGAGGGAAAGCGCAGCGTCGATCCCCGCAAGCTAGAGGCAGAAGTCGCCATCCTGAAAGTGCTCGGTAGTCGCCATGGCGTCGATGCTATCCAGGCGGCGCGCGAAGCCTGCGGCGGACAGGGTTACCTCTCGATCAATCGCATCGCGACGCTTCGGACAGATGTGGAAATTTTCACGACGTTTGAAGGCGATAATGTGGTGCTTTCGCAATTGGTGACCAAAGCTCTGCTCTCGGAGTATCGCGGCCAATTCGAAGACGAAGACTATTTCTCCGTCGCGCGCATCTTGGGGCGACGGGTTTTGGAACGCGCCGTAACTAAGAACCCGGTCGCCGTTCGTCTGCGAGATCCTGCCCATCTTCGCTCGAGGCAATTCCAACTCGAGACTCTCCAGTACCGAGAAGATCATGTCATCGAGACTCTGGCCGCACGCCTGAGTAGTCGCCTGCGTTCGGGCCTGGACATGGATACGGCCTTTCTTCAGGTCCAAGAACACGTTCTCGCCGCATCCGAGGCGTTCGGTGAGCGCCTCGCCTTCGAAAGTTTCGTGGAATACGAAGACGAGTTCTTGTCGACGCAAAAGGTCTCAGAGCAAGTCAAGGAGATGGTGAAGCTGCTGGGCGATGCCTATGCCCTGGGCACAGTCGAAAGCCATGCTGCCTGGTACCTAGAAGACGGCTATGTCGAGTCCGGTAAGTCGAGGGCCATACGCATTGAGCACGGTAAGGTCCTGAGCGAACTAGCGCCCCATGCGCGCACGGTCGTCGATGCCTTTCAGATTCCAGATGCCTGTCTCGCTGCTCCCATCGCCTTTTTTGACCCGGCACACCCCAAGTATCAATGAACTCTTTTCGCTCAGCTCGTGCTCCGGGACCGGGCAAACGTAACTTTAGCTTCGAAGACAACCTGAAGGACAAATAGTGTACTTGCCTTTTGAGTAAGTCGGGAAACGTCCCACTGGCTGAAGTCACCAGGCTCTTCCAGAGAACCGTCGCTTTGGAGATCCAGCTCGGTTTCGGGAACTTGAACTTTCACCGAGCTCGCTGTCATTATTCCGAGCGCGATGCTAGGCAGCCGGATAAATGAAAGTCCAATCTTCTTCAGTTGAAACCCTTCGCCTCTCGCCCGGTTGGCTTTTTGGCTTAGTGGGTTCGGCTGTACTACTTCGATACGTGCTCGTACCGCCCTCTGGAGATGTTCTTGGAAACCTCGGAGTCGCTCGAATGGTAGAAGGACGATTCTTTGGGGACTTTTGGGAGAATGGATGGTTTCATCGGCCGATTGGTTATCGTTTAGTTCTTTTCCCCGTTGTCAAAGCCATTGATCGACTCGTATCGATTCGTTCCGCTGAAGGCATTGCTCTTTTTAACTTCGTCACACTCTTTGGTTTCGGCGCTTTGTTCTGGGCGACAGCGGGCACCTTTCGCCGCACTCGGTTGTTGCGTTTTCCCTTAGTGG
>JAKVCH010000401.1 GCA_022447485.1 Polyangiaceae bacterium
ATCATCTTGAACGTTCGCTTTGGTGTCGGAACACCCAATGCCGGCGTAGTAGATACAAAGACAAGTAATGATGGTTCTGTAGCGCATTGAGTGCCTGCCTAGGCTAAAATGAAACGACCTTGAAGGGTGTATTTGATTTCTCGTGATCGGCGAGACTCACCTTTCAAATTTGAAAGGTTCGCAGTGTTGCTCAAGAAGAAGACAGCCGACACTGTTCTGCAATCCATGCTGAAAAAACAGCGCCTTCCCTGAAGCGGAAAGGCGCTGTTTTTTTTCTAGGACGTTATCCTAGCTCATCGAGCAGACCAAAGAGCCGCTGTCGCTATCGACGGATGCCAGCCAACCAGCGAAGTATGAGCTGTGATGCAGAAGCGCAGCATGAAAGCGCAGCTCATGCATCACTACTCTTCATGAATGCATGAGCTGCAGCTGAGCGAGGTACAAACAGTCCTTCCGATAGGCGCTCGCTCACCAGAGATACATGTTGCGCGCTATTGAGCTGGTCTCACCAAGTTGTAATCGATGCCTCAGAGGAAGTCTTTGCGAGGGATTCATACTGCTCGACAATATCGCTCACAATGGGCTCCTCTTGGTACTTGAGGGTAAAGCCGAAGAGGTGAGTATATTTCTTCTTCGGCTGATAGAGCGCGTAGGCCCAATCAAGGACACGATCTTGTTCCGTCACTTTAAAGGCAAAAACGCGGTAGGAATAGGAGCTCTTGCCCCAGATCCCCAAAAAGCTCGTCTGTTTCGACTTATAGCCCTTCACGTGTAGGTGAAGCGTTGTTCCATCCGCAAGAGGCTCTTCGTGAACTTGTTCCCCATAGGTGTAGGAGCCTTTATTACTGCCTATCTCTTCACTGTATTTTTCACCAAGAGAGCCAGCTAAAACCTTTCGATCAAGAGATTTCTGAACGCCAGCGCAACCAATCGTCATCAGAGATGCCAGGAGGGCCAAAGCAGCTATCTTCACTATTCTACTTGTCATTTCATTGAGTCCTTCAAATATTTCACAGGCTCCTTCATTGGAGCGATTGCTCAACTACGAAGTGAAGACTCTCCAGCTTCCCTCTTGTCATAGAATAATTTCAATCTCCTTTGCTTATCTCCTGGCAACTCATCTCGCCGAATAGACAACTCATCGCATGATTTTCAGTTTCGAATCGTTCTGCTCTGGCTTAAGAAAACTCCCTACGCGCCCGCTCACCTGGTGGCTACGCCTGCCTTGACCTCAGTCGCTCCACCTAGTCCTCGCACCTAGTCCTCGCACCTCGACTCTCGCCGACGGCGAGCTGCTCCTCCCGGAGAGCCAACTGAGGGTAGAGCCACCCATCTGCAGTGCTTTGCACAACAAGGCGCAAGACTCGCCCGAGTGGCTCTCTACTTCTTGTTAGGACTTCCACCACTTCCACCAGGGCTTCGCCCAGGTAGCGTCTTCTTTTGGTTGGGGTACCCACTCAGTCGGGCGCCCTGTCAGCCCCTCAGTCACTAAACTGCCCACACTATCACCGTGCTGATAGACACGATCAATTTGTGCTCGAATCTCGGCAATATCCCTCTCTGCAATAACTCCATTGCTCGTGGCTTTATAGAACTGCACCGTGACCCGCACCGGAAAACGATGATCTCTTTCGATAGCAAGGCCATTGATTTCATGAAAAGGTCCCTCAACTGGTCCATGGCTAATCACAGCAGCCTCCACGTCGGAAGTGTCATCTAACATCGCCATCGTGCTATCCATCGTCTCCTCTGCTGCTGCCGACTTCTTAGGTTTTGCAAAACTCTTGGGATAGCGAGTTCGATGCTTCAACGGGACCTGAATCACCATGACGACATCGAGCCCAGCCTCATCATCAACGCCCTGACTCTTGGACACCTTCCCTGAACTTTTTTTCTTAAAATCAGAAATACGCGTGGCGGTCAAAGGTGCTCGCTGACCGTCTTGATTGAAGTACAAAACTTCCGACAAGTAGCCGCTATGATTTTCGACAACTTGAATACTCGTTCCTTCGCGAGTGGCCACAATCGTAGCCACTGCGGGGTTTCCTGGAAAGGACTGATAGTTGTACAAGACCGGAGCAAAAGTTGCTTCCCCTCCGGACGGGATCGGCAAGAAACAAGCCTGAGCGCTCACGATCACATGAGTGTCTCGTTTATCCCAAAGGCCTTTTGCTTTTCCTGTCCAACTCTTTGGATTATGCAAAAATGATTGCGTCCGCTTCAAGATATTGCTCAAAGATACCGGCTGCAAAGGAAGGTCTCGCTCGTTGCCACTCAGCAAGAAGAACTTTTCAGTTTTCGCATCTGCTGTTCGATCGTTAAAGTTATCAAAGCGAATCACCGGCATCGGATGAAAAGCGTCATTGTGGTCACGCACTCCAATCGTCATATCGCTGATATTCGGCCCGACACTTGACCCTTTCGAGCGCCCGGTGTCTTCCCAGGTCACATTGACGATATCGAGGCCATGACCCCTCACCATCTGTTGAATCCGCGCATCTCTCACCATCCCTTCAACCTTCTGAATTGTTTGGAAGAAGTTTTTATCCAGCTGAGGAGGACTCTTGAGAGCTTGTCCATAGGCGGGTGTCACGAATAAAAGCGTGCTCATCAATAAAAGTCGGGTCAGCATAATGTCTCCTAGTGGTTCTGTTGCCTAGGAGGACAACGCTCACAATCGGGAGATCTTACACTCGCCAGACAATTAATCTTTACGGCTCAGCGACGCGAACAAGGGGCAGCGCGCGCACCAGAAATGAACGAAAACCAGAGAGCACGGCGCTGTCATGGTGATTGCGACAAGGTGAGACACAATCTTTCAATCTTCGTCGACTGCGGAAATCCATTTTTCATGCGCAACAAGCAGAGGACCTCGGCTTCGTCCCTCCTCTCTTGTCGCATCAAAACCTGAAGCAAGTTCCCCGCCAATTTTGAGTCGGAAGGCCAATCCTGGCGCGCCAACTCTAAGACCTGAACAGCCTCTCCCAAACGCCCCTCACTCACCAATAGCCTCGCCAGATTATTGGATGCCCGCCGCGCCGCTGTATGGGGCAGAAGGTCCTGAGCCAGGGCCAGTTGGTTGCGGTTGATAGCCATGCGGAAGAACTTTTCGGTGTTTCTCTTGTCTCCCCGTCCATCAGCAAGCATTCCCAGCTGATACGGCGGTATCGGCGAGTACTGAGTCTGGGCCAGCGCGTCGTTAAAAAGCAACTCCGAATCGGAAAACATCCAGCCTCGCAGCGATGAAAAACCAGCCCAAACTAATAAAACAGAGGCTACCGCGAACTTTGCCAAACTCCCCTGACGCTCAGCAATGAACCCAAGCACAAGCGCCGGCGCCATAGCGGAGAGAAAAAGGTAGCGATCTGTCATCACGTTCTGGAGAGGGACAAGGAATTGACTCACGGGTAATAAGGGAGCAAAGCACCAAATCCACACAGACAAGAAACGCCCCGATTTCTTCAACATCAAAAAGAAGACGGCGCTCACGCCCAGGCCAAGGAAAAGAAGCCAACCGAAGAGAGCGAGAGGCGTCCATTGCTGCAGGGGAACGACATCATGGGTGACGCTCAGACCAAGAGGTGAAACTAGAAGCACCAAATAGCGCAGAAGCACGGTTCCCATGGTCATGAAAGAAGCAAGTCGAGAGCCCCCCAGTGGTTGAGCCGTCATGCTCACAAGCTCACCAACGTAAAGGTGAACGGCGAGTGCGCCGAACGCACAGCCTACCGTGAAGAGCAAAACGCCCCACCGAGGCCGTCGCTTGGCAAGTAGGTCCATGGCGG
>JAKVCH010000402.1 GCA_022447485.1 Polyangiaceae bacterium
TACGCTGAACGGATTGCCTCCTGCACGTCATACGTAATGGCTGCCGTTCCGCCTGCACCATGTTGAATAAAAAATGTCCTCGGGCGATCAGTGAACTTTTTTTGCAGACTCATGCTGCTTATGAAAAATTGATGAGTCGTAAGTCAGATGCCGAGCCATCTCTTTGGAGAGGACCCGGCTGATTCTGTCCGTGGCTGCGGTTATTCAGAGATGGTTTCGAGGGTGAGCTTTTGGCAACGCAGCTGTATATTGTGGATGCTTGGGCTCGAATAATTTCCTCCGTTGATAAAGTCTGACTTGATACCCACCACCACCTCACCACTCGGACATGTAACTTGATTCGTGTTATCCACCTCGATAGCCGTGATTAATGAGTTGCTGGTGAAAGAAATCGAAGAACAGATTGGCTGGAAAGATGAGTAGGTCGTTCCTTTGACACCGACCATGACTCGTGTTCCTTGACAAAAGTTTTTGTAAGTCACCGAGGAGCGGCCATTGGTACAACCACGGAAGATAGTATTCCATGAATCTGCTCTACCCCCAAGGATACCGGGATTACTGACTCCGCCACTTGTCGGCTGAGTGATCTTGTAATTATACTCGGTGCTCGCAGTCTCTTTGAATACTGAACCGATATCAACGCAAGACGGTTGGAGACCTGTGACGTAGCTATTAAAGCATTGATAACCGCCAACCCACCCGGAGGTGTAGCCCCATTTGTTGAAACCGAGCATTATCTTCCCCGCGCCACAATCCACGCTTTCACTGAAATCAGTACTACTCGCAGAGCGTAGCTTGTCGGAATCATAAGCAGCGTTTGAGCTGAATGAGAAACTTTTCGGACAGCCCTCATCGATGACCCCATCACAATCGTTGTCGTAACCATCACAGAGCTCGGTCTTTTCTGGAGCCTGGTCTTCTCCGCTGTATTTAAAGTCACCGTTTTGATTGAGGGATTTGCTATCGTTGCAATCATTTCCACGGCTGACGAAGCCGGGCTCTACTTCCGTACATTGGCACAGAAATTCGCCTTGCGTGCTGCCAAAACCATCTTCGTCTTCATCTGCATAGGTCGCTAGGGCAAAGGCATTAGTACATGCCGCCTCATTCAGTAGACTCACATCTGCCAAATTAGCTGCACAATCAACACACTCATCGATTAACTTCACTTCATTAGCAGCGCATTCCCTGCAGATGCCGTCCGTATTGTTAGTTGGCTCTGTACAGACTTCATCACCGATGCAATCACAGTCTTTAACCGGACGACAGGAACCATTCTCTTCAATGAATCCGGCGCTACAATCCTCACAAAATGCGTCAATTAATGCATTCTCACCGTTACACTCTCGATTCACTCTCCCGCAATCGAGTTGTCCTGAAGGAACGATCGGTGTTTGCTGGTCGAAGCCCTCGAAACAGGTGTAGGCGGGGCGACATTCACCGCTGTCCTTGACCAAACCACTGGCGCAGCCCTCGCAAATGGCGTCTTCAATAGGGTCTCCTTCAGTACAGCCCAGCCCTTGCGCAGTACAATCTGCTGCAATGGTCGAGCAGTCGTAAACCGGACGACACTGACCGGCTTCTTCAACATAGCCTGCAATACAAGCATCGCAGGTAGCGTCACTCGACTCATCGCCAGGCCTGCACACCCGATTGGACAGAACACAATTGAGGCCAATCATTCCATTTTCATCTGCGGGGCATTCGATCACGGGGCGACATTCACCATTTTCGCCCAAAGTTTGCCCTGCCTCACAAGGCTCGCAATATGCACTCTCTGTTTCCGTTTCATCGATGCAAATTTGCCCAGCTAAATGACAGGCGAGCTCGGCGCAAGTTGCCGCGCGACACTCACCTTCGCTTTCCACAAATTCAGCAAGGCAGTCGGTGCATTCGGCAATCCCTTTAATGATCTCGCAAGCTCGCCCTTGTTCTGCGCACGTATTTCTGACGCTTCCAGGCTGATTCGGCTTACAAGTAGGGGCAACGCATGCGCCCTCAATTTCGATGCGCCCAGAGTGACATTCACCGCAACTACTGTTTTCAGACTCGTCAGCCGGGCAAATTCGACCGAGTTCCGCGCATTCAAGCGCCTGACAAAACGTCGTTTCTTCACATTGCCCCTCAACCTCAACATAGCCCTCTAAGCAAGCGCCGCATTCGGCCTTTTCGGTTCCTTCATCACAGCTCCGCCTTGCGTCCTCGCAGCGCGTATAGATACTTCCCGCCGTTTCCCGGGAGCATGTGGCTCGATACTGACCAGCGCTGCTCTCATCGTCTGCGGCGCGCTCGGTTTCACCTGGCTCATCACAGGCACTCAGTATAAGGGCAGTTACACCCATTAAGGCCATTGCAAATTTTTTTAAATTCAATTTCATTTTTCACCCAACGAGCCCCTCAGAATTGTGCTGATTCACTTCACTTAGCGAAGGCCATTCACAGGGCAATTCATCAGCACCCCCAAGATGGTGGCTACGCACACCATTCATTCAATCGACCTTCACCAACCGGGCATAAAATCCATCCTGTCAACTTTGAAAAAAGCCCCTAGAATGGCCGAGTGCGATTGGAATTCCTAGGCTCTCGTCTTTGTAAGAATCTATCGCCTAGTTGATGGTGAGCTGAGGGAGAACCCGTCGGATGCGAGCTCGGCTAAGGATGTGACGTACATCTACATGCAGGACGCATTGCCGGAGCCGTTTCGGATGCGCCCTGCGTACGAGTATGGCGAGGATAGCCCTTACTATGACGAAGAGACCGGGCTTGAAACGTTCGTCAGTGAGTTCGCCACCCGTTTGAAACTACACTATCTTGGTTTCTTTTAGGGAGACTTCTCAGGCTTTGTCGTGGCTGCAGAGGCCCTTGTTGCTCGATTGCAATTCCGCCCTCAGCGGGTCCCTGTATCTCTAATGAAGGGCTTTTTTGCATAAATCTCCAGCGGGTGAGTTCGTTTTAAAGTATGCTAGAACTATCCAAGATGCAGCCATTGAAAGCACGGGTCGAAGACGGCCAGATCATCGTTGAAGACAAGTCCAGCTTGCCGAACGGAGAGATCTATGTGCTCCCAGTACGGCCAGAAGAAGCTCATACGGCTGAGCTCGAGCACGAACTCTCGCTCTCTCTTCAAGATGAGCAGAGTGGGCGATTGGTGGACTTCGATGACGTTGTATCGACTCTAGGCCCCAAGCATTGAAGCTGAAGTTCACCGAGCGCGGCGCCAATCGCGTTCGAGTGCTCGATAATTGGTGGCAGGACAATCGTCCCGAGGCTCCTGAGCTGTTCAAAAAGTAGCTCGCAGCAGCGAAGGTCGAGCTTCTCTACAACCCTCCCCTCGGGCGCCCCTACAAGAAGATCAGAGGTCGGCTTTTCCGAAAGTATCTCCTCCAAGGCTGCGGCGAGTGGCTCTACTATCGTGTGCTGGAAGATGATGAATTGATTGTGGTGCACACAATTTGGGGAGCACTGCTCGGCTCCGAGCCAGAAATAGACTGAAAACTCCATGCTTTCGAGCAGAGAGCCGTCCGGCGACCCTGTTGCCCAGCTGAAAACCATTCGGGCCATCGACCTTCACCAACCGCCCAGTCCCCCGCCTTCAAAAGAAAGAGGAGAGGGACTATGATGTCTAAATGCGGTTGAATTTCCTAGGCTCAAACTTCGCTCCTTTTGCGAAGGGCCATCATCTCGAGCCTGTGCAGCATCATGAGTGATGCATCTCGGGGTTGGGTGCCAGTAGCGCTGCTCATTGTCTTGCTCGCTACGGGATGCAACAAGCCCAGTCCGAAGTC
>JAKVCH010000403.1 GCA_022447485.1 Polyangiaceae bacterium
CCGTCGATCGAGCGTGACCAATAGACCGTGCCCGCTTCTCCCACGAAAGCAAAACCCTGATCGACATGCGCGGCATAAACTAAGCCCTCGACCGCCGCATGAGGTGCGACCTTCGTCGCTCCGGTCGACGACAAAACCCAGCGATTCCCCGCCTCATCAAGCTGTAACTCGCGCTCGTCATCCAATTGCCAGCGGAAAATAATTCGGGATGTACCGTCAGGATGAAAGAGCCATTCACTGGACGAAGGTCGCTCAGCAAGAGGTGAGCGAACCGGCGGACGGCTTCCTCGACAAGAGAGAAAGCCCACAGCTAAGAAGGAGCAGAATAGGAACCGATAGACGATGGTGCTACGCCCAGAAAATTGCATGAGAAGAGCTCAACTCAGATAAAGTGCCTCGCCTCAGGAAGAGAACAAGAAACCATGACGAAGAGGCTTGCTCCACTTGAAGGAGCCTCACTCCAGAGTTCAAGAAAAACAGACTCCGCCAGACAAAAAAGAACCGCGCCTCTTCTCGTCTCAGGAGAAAGGGGCGCGGCGGTTCCACGGAAAGTAGAGAGAGCCCTGTTACTCATCGTTGCGCTTAAGCGCGAACCAAGTCCAGCAACTTCGCTTTGGTGGTCAGACCAACATGCTGACTCTGTCGCTCTCCATTTTTGAAGACCATGAGCGTTGGCACGCCTCGAACGCCGTACTTTCCAGCGGTCAACGGAGACTCGTCGATATCCACCTTGGCAACCACAGCCTCTGAGCCTAGCTCGTCCGCCACCTCATCGATGATCGGCGCCAGGGCACGACATGGACCGCACCAAGCAGCCGTAAAGTCCACGAGGACGGTCTTAGGAGACTTGATTACCTCAGTATCAAAATCGAGATCGGTGAATACCTTTACATTTGCGCTTGCCATAGTGCACTCAACATAACCAGCGATAAGATGCGCGCAAGAGGCAAAGCTCGGGAAGGGTCAATTCACCAGTTTTGTCGCATATTCATGGCAAAGAACTCAGAAAAGTTCATGTTTTGTGGCAATTTCCTTTCGACAAAGATGTTACGCGATTTACTCCTCAAAAATGGTCAGCGCATTCCCGGTCGAGCCCTCCGCGTCAAGTTTAGTAAAAGCAGCGGCCCCGGAGGGCAAAACGTCAATCACGTTGCGACCAAAGTCGAAATCCGATTGCACTGTACAGGGCACTTGAGCGAGACCCACTCGAACCGATTGGCTCAACTTGCCCCGAGATGGGTAGCCGGACCCGACGAAATTCGAGTCCACTGCGACCAAACGAGGTCCCAAGCCCAAAACGTAGAGCTCTGCCTCCAACGACTGGAGGCTATGCTGTCGGCCGCTTGCACGAGTCCTCGGAAAAGACGCGCAACTCAGCCGACTCGTGGAGGGAATCGACGGCGGCTGAAAGAAAAAAAACAGCGCGGGCAATTGAAAGAGTCACGGCGAAAAAACTTCGATGACTGAAAGCGGCATCCCGCGTGATTTTCTGGTAGGGGCTTGAGCTATGAAGCGTGAGGAAAACGATGACGTTTTTGAGCCCGAACCCATTGCCGTGGTGACAGAGGTAGCTAAAACATCGCCCCGTGCCATGCCCGGCCCAACGACGGCCTGGAGCGCAGAGGGAGTGATCGCTGTACTCGAGGAATTAGTGGTTTCAGAGCGTCGTGAGCGACTACAGAAAGCTCTCTCAGCAAGAAAGCGCGATGTAACCGTCGTCATGGATCATCCTCATGATCCGCATAATGCTTCCGCCGTGCTTCGCTCTTGCGACGCTTTCGGTGTCCAGGAGGTGCACGTACTTGTCGACCATGAAGTTTTCGCCGCATCAAGAATGGTCGCCAAGGGCAGCCAACGCTGGGTCGATGTAGTTGAATATCGAGACGCGCAACAACTTGCTGATCAATTACATCAGGAAAACTACCAACTCTTGATCACCCATCCAGAAGGAGAACTCACCCTAGAAGATCTTCCCGATTTGGAAAAAGTCGCTCTGCTGATGGGCAATGAGCGGGATGGCATTTGCCCAGAACTAGCCGCCCATGCTGATGGCAAGATCAGAATTCCTATGTGCGGCTTTGTTGAGAGTCTGAATGTGAGCGTTTCTGCTGCGATTCTAGTTCAAGCGGCAACATCTCAACGCACAGGAGATCTAGGCGACTTAGAAAAGCAGGAACTCTACGCCCGTTGGCTCCGGGCAACAGTTCCTCGTGCCGACGAAATCTTGCTCGCCAGCGAAGCCCGCTAATATTCCCGCGGGAAAACCGCTGTCCAGCCAGTTCCCTCTGCACCACTTAGAGAAGTAAACACCTTTTCGCGGCTTTTCGAGCGAAATCCGTTCAAGGACGCCTCAATCCGCTATAGGATGTTCAACGGAGTTTTCATTGGCAGAAACGATCATTAGCTCAGGCCTTATTATCGACGGCAACCTCCAGAGCGACGGCAGTCTGCGCCTGGAGGGCAGAATCGAGGGTTGCGTTGATTCAAATAGCAGCATCGAAATTGGCCCTGGCGCACACATCACCTCCGATGTTGCTGGAAAGCGGGTGGCCCTGGCAGGTAGCGTGGCTGGAAATGTTGACGCAAGGGAACGAGTCGACTTATTGGCAGGAGCTCGCTTGACCGGCGATGTTCGCGCTCCTCGCTTTACTATCGCTGACGGAGCGAACTTTCGAGGGAAAGTAGATATGGAGGTCAACCGTGGCGATTGAGCGTCCTGCTAAGATGTCTTCTGTCTTAGGAGCGACGGCCGTCGTCATAGGCAATATTCGCGGAGAGGGTGACCTAGAAATCCGAGGAAAAGTACAGGGCGATGTCCATACTCGAGGGCGGATACTCATCGCCGACCAAGGTCAAGTGCTCGGAAGCATCGATGCGACTCAAATTACGGTAGCGGGCCTTGTACGAGGCAATGTGAATGGTCAGGACGGGATTCAAGTGGAGGCCAGCGGCCAGATAGAGGGCGACTTGGCAGCGCCGCGCGTCGGCATCGAAGCCGGTGCCCGCGTCCGAGGGAGTCTGCGAACAGGCATGGAGGTCAGTGGAAAGCAGCCGCCTGAGCCAGCAGATGAGGAGCCCGCCTCTCTTGGAGGTCCAAAGGCTTCAACTCGGCTCATCGAAGGAAAGAAACAGCTCTCAGTAAAGGAGAGCAGATCTACTGGACAAGCTGTCGACGAATCTCAAGCTGAGGCAGAAGACGGCCCCAGCTACGAGAAAAAGCGACGAAGAAAACGCAAAGCTAGTAGGAAGAAGAGCGAAGCATCTGCGACAAACTCCCCGCCTTCTGGGGAACCAACAGAAAGCCCAGGTCAGAATGTCGGCGCCGGGCATAGCCCACAACCAATGATCCCTACCTTCGTCAAAGGGGCCAAGGGACACCGACGCTAATTGGACTCCCCGCCAGACCTCCGACCTTAGACGCGAGCCAAAACTCGAACTTCAATAAATTTCAGATAACGCCCTTCTTCATGACCAATAGCCACGGGGTGATCGAAAGGCTGCCCCACCTCATGAACGATTTGCAGGCGCAAACGCGCAGCGCGAGACGCCTCGGCCAAAATGCGCCGAAAATGAGCAGGACCAATCTGTGAGGTACAGCTAGCTGCACAGAAATATCCCCCCGGACGCACCACTCCGAGGGCCTGGGTCATCAGCTTGCGGTAGGCTTTTTCGGCACCCTTTCTCTGATCGGCACTACGGGCAAAACTCGGGGGATCACAGATGACATAATCCCATTGAGTTTTCTTTTTTTGAGCATTTTGGAGAAAGAGGAAAACGTCG
>JAKVCH010000404.1 GCA_022447485.1 Polyangiaceae bacterium
AGGTCTTTCTCGAAGTAGAGTGCTTGTCCTAATTGTTCGAGAGTCCAATCGCTTCCGGGGCTGCTCCCAGAACCGTCACAGCTGGGGAGGACAGCCGCAGCCGCTAGCGCGCTCACTGCCAGGCTAAACGGCGTGAGTGAAAACTGGAGTCGAAAAGACGGAATCATCGCAAAGCGCTCGGCTAACCGACTGTGGCATGACCCAGGTGGTTTTCCACTAGATAATTTTACATGGAACAGTGTTTTTCATAGCGCACAGAGCCTGTTGGTACTGAAGTTTTAGTTATAATTTCAGTGCCTTAGAGGAATGCGGATGTAGCGTAACAGCAGCGCGAGTTGCGAGTGTTAATATTGATATTGATATTCAAAATTAATTTGTCTATCTGGAGTCGGGTTTAACGCTCAGGAGAGTAAGCGCTCTCCAAGCGAGTCAGCTAGCGCTCGACTCGAACATCACTCAACGGGCTTCTCCAGATAGCCACGGTGTTTAGGTCATCGGAGTCGTTTAAAATAGGAAAAAAATGAAAGTATCTACTCTTGCTCTAATCTTGGGCACAACCTTCATGTTGGGAGCATGTGGCGACGATTCCGCCGATGATCCCGAGCTCAATCTCGAGAACGTTCAAAAAGTCCTCGACACGAATGCAGATATCGCTCTCGCTGCTTACGGTGACGCTGTCACCACCGCAGAGGCTCTGAAGACTGCTATTGCCGAATTCAAGGCGGATACGACTCAGGCCAATCTTGATGCATGCAAGAAAGCCTGGCTGGTGTCTCGCGAACCCTACGGCCAGACCGAAGTCTATCGTTTTCGAAATAGCCCGATCGATTCAACGGACTATGAGTCCGAAGATGGTCCCGAAGGCGATATTAATGCATGGCCCTTGGGCGAAGCTTTGATCGACTACGTCGCTGTGAATGAGTCCGACTTTGATACGGACCAAGTTGGTGTGATTTCAAGCAGTACTCCTGTCAACGACGGCGGCCCGATCGATGCTGAATTCGCCCAGAATTATCCCTCGGAGAACATTATTGGAAACACCGATATTGTGATTGACGCGGACCTGCTTGCAAACACGGCCACAGCAGATGACGAGCACGATGTCATTGCCGGTTATCATGCGATTGAGTTCATTCTCTGGGGTCAAGATTTGAATCAAGATGCCGGCGTGACCGACGGCTCCGATAGAAATAAAGCTGTCAAGACCTACGAGGCTCCGAATCTTGCGGTTGGAGGTCAGCGTCCTCTGAGCGACTTCACGGAGGAGAACCTTGGGGAGCGTCGTATTCAGTTTCTCGAGGTTGCTGTCGACAAGTTGATTGAAGACTTGAAGCAGGTGAAGAGCGGCTGGGAAGATGGGGCTGATTATCGCACGGCGTTCACCGCCATCGACTCTCAGGAGGAAGCTCGCCAGAAGCTTGCTGAGATCATGACGGGTATGGGCACACTCTCGGAAGGAGAGCTCGCTGGGGAGCGTATGCAGATAGCCTTTTCGGCGAACTCGCAGGAAGATGAGCACTCATGCTTCTCAGACAATACGCATCGCGATATTTGGTTGAACGCTGAAGGCGTTTCTAATAGCTACTTTGGGGTATACGCCGGTTACGATAGCTCTTTTGACGGATCTGACGATGCTACGACTAGCAGCGTTGACGGTTACGGAATTGATCAACTCCTCGAAGATGAAGGGTTGAGTGATCTCGCCACGAAGCTAGAGGAGGCCTTAGCTACAACCGCAGAGGGTTATGAGTCGATTGATGCTGAAGCTCGAGATGGAAAGCCATTTGACGTTCTTATCGAAAGCACTGATTCTTCCTCGATTTCTAATACGATTATCGCGTTGAATGCTCAGTCGGCTGTTATCACGGAGATCGCTGACGCGCTTGGTCTTGGCACGGTCGTCGACGAAGAGGCCTCTGAGTGTGATACAACTGATCCAGCATCAGAGTGTTAAGCATTGAAATAGCTTGCTTCATGAGGGGTATTCGGTCAGACATATCCGGGTCTGGCCGATGTTCCTCTGAATAAAAGGTCGGGGGTATTCCCGACCTTTTTGGGTTTGTTGTGCGCTACAATTTTCTCTCCCTTCTTTTTTCAAGCTCCTTATTGCCTGCTACGACAGCCTGTCAGGTCGGGCCGGTTGTGCCTGAATTTGATCAGGCAGAGTTGCTCCCAGGGGGCGAGGGAAGTGTGGGTACTGTTCCCTTTCCAAGTTCCGAATTGCCGGCCAGAAATTTGCCGCAGGAAGAACGTCCTGATTTCTTCGCTGGAAAGGCGCTGGCACACCAACCTTGGGTGAAGGCCCCAACGATCACTGATGCTCGAGATGGCTTGGGCCCTCTTTACAATGCACGTACATGCTTAGCCTGTCATTTCGAGGGGGGCAGGGGACACATTGCCGATGATTCGAGCACGCCATTGATAAGCAGTATTTTGCGGTTAAGTGTTCCGGGTCAGGACGAAAAGCAAGGCGCCGTGCCTGAACCGAATTATGGTTCTCAGCTCCAAACGCAGTCGACAGACTTGAGTCACCAGCTGAAAGACTTGGTCGATGTCGAAATCGAAGCAGTGGTTCCTGCCGAAGCCGAGGTCAGAGTCGAGTGGGCTGAAGATGAGTTTGTTTATCCGGATGGTCTTGCTGTGGCGCTACGACATCCCAACGTGATGCTCAACGAGCTTGGTTACGGAGCGCTGGCTCCGAATGTCTTAACGAGTCTTCGGGTTGCGCCGCCGATTCACGGAATGGGGCTGATCGAACTTATTCCGCAGGCTGAAATTGACCTGTGGATTGATGAAGATGATGCGGATGCTGATGGTATTTCAGGGCGTGCGAACTGGGTATGGGATGTGCGTTCGCAGAAGTCGCTCCCGGGCAGATTCGGCTACAAGGCGAATCAAAGTACTCTTGAGCAGGCCGTGGCCGCGGCTTTTTCTGGAGACCTTGGCATTTCATCGAGCCTTTTTCCCGACCAACCCTGTTCTCCCTCTCAAGTCGGGTGTTTACGTGAGCTGACCGGCAATAATGAGGATGGTTTAGAATTACCCGATGATCTCTTGGAGCTTGTCGTTAACTTTAATCGCAATTTGGGCGTGCCGCAGCGGTCCGAGAAGCTACGAGAGTCGACAATGAGCGGTCGACGATTCTTTTATGAGCTTGGGTGCAGCTCTTGTCATCGGCCGAGCTATCGTACCTCAGCGAACCAGACTCAGCCTCACCTGGGTGAGCAGTTGATCTGGCCTTATAGCGACTTTCTGATTCACGATATGGGCGAATCTCTGTCCGATCATCGGCCAGATTATCAAGCAAGAGGTAGTGAATGGAGAACGACGCCCCTTTGGGGCCTCGGTGTGAGTGCTGAGGTAAGTGGTGAGGAGAGTTATCTGCACGATGGTCGAGCGCGGACTATAGAAGAGGCGATTCTTTGGCATGGTGGTGAGGCGGGACAGGCTCGTGAGCGTTTTACGCTGCTGAACGCCGAGGAACGCCAGAACCTGATTGATTTTTTAGGCTCGTTATGACGAATAGGAGTCTTTCAATTCAAAGCGCCAAGCATCACATCTCGAGAAGAGAGATGCTCCTTGGTGCAGCCACGGTGGCATTGCCGTTGGGTTGTGCTTCGTCGACTAGCGAACCCCTTGGTGGTGAGGTTTGGGCATCGGCGACAGGCGGCCAAAGTTCGGAATATGGTGTAAGCTTTGCTCAGGAAAGTGGACGCGTCACCACCATTCCCACTGGTGTACGTGGGCATGATGTTATCTTGCATCCTCAAGACTCTTC
>JAKVCH010000405.1 GCA_022447485.1 Polyangiaceae bacterium
TTCGATGTTGTTGATTGGCTATTGCCCCCCCAGGGTTGGACGATGACAGCTGCCACCGCAGGAGCGACTCTCGACACCGTAGAAGGGCGGACGTTTCTAGGCGATATCTACCGCCAGGCGGAGCCTGATTACCAAGGGAGCGTCACCGTTCCCGTCCTCTACGATAAGAGTGAGAAAACTATCGTCAACAACGAGTCGTCCCATATCCTGCGATTTCTGAATAGTGAGTTTCAGGAGTACGCGACGAACAAAAAGCTCGATCTTTACCCAGTAGAGCTGCGGGGTCAGATTGATGCGGTGAATGAGTGGGTCTACCCCTGGATCAACAACGGCGTCTATCGCTCAGGATTCGCTCGCTCACAGCCAGCCTACGATGCTGCCGTTCGCGATGTTTTTCGAGGGTTAGAGAAGGTCGAATCCATCTTGTCGAAGAACCGTTATCTGCTTGGCGAGACCTTTACTGAGGCAGATCTTCGCTTATGGACGACCTTGATACGCTTTGACTCGGTCTATGCGACACACTTTAAGTGCAATTTGAAGCGTCTCGTCGACTATCCGCATACTTGGGCGTACACTCGAGAACTCTACTCGTATGAGGCGTTTCGTGCCACGACAAACCAGGAGCACATTCGCTGTCACTACTACATCTCTCATGAGTCCATTAATCCCTTTCGGATTTTACCCATCGGTTTTGATGTAAACTACGAAGAGCCTCATCATCGAGAGGCCCTGCCTGGAACTCCGATTCCTGGCATTATCGTCAAGTAGGCTATCGTCAAGTAGGCGCTCGCAGAAGAGCCTGTCCCGTTTTGGGGGGCCTGTGCAGGCTCAAGGTAAGCAGGTGTTCAAGCAATTGACGGCTTGCTTTTACTTTTCTAGGCAGGCCTATGGTTCCGCCGGGTCACAGTCAGCCATTTGGGCGAAGAGAGCTTCTCGTTCTCAGGGAAGCGTGGCCTTATATTCTGGCCGGTTGCACGACGCCGCTTTTGAGCATGGTCGATACCGCTCTGCTCGGCCATTGGGGTTCTGAAGAGGAGTTAGGAGGCATCGCTCTCGGTGGCTTAGTTTTTAGTTTTTTGCTCTGGAGCTTCGGCTTTTTGCGCATGTCGACAACGGGCTATGTTGCCCAGGCTTCCGGTGCCCAGAATTGGTCTCTCGTTTCGCTGCTGCTGAAACGTTCCCTCGCGCTAGCTCTGACAATTGCAAGCATCATCTTGGCTCTGCAGGAGCCGATTCTTCGAGGGGCGACGTCTGTTTTTGATGCGCCAGTCGAGATAATTGGGCCCCTGGGCGAATATTATGAAGGTCGTATTTGGGGTACACCGGCAGCTCTTTGTGGCTATGCAATTCAAGGGTGCCTTATCGGGTTGGGTGCGAGACGAGGGGTGCTGTGGTTGAGCCTATTCCTGAATGGGATGAACGTTCTTTTCGATCTCTTCTTTATTCTGGGCTTGGAGTGGGGGGCAAGGGGCCTGGGCTGGGGAACCGCTATTGCTCAGTGGGCCAGCTTGCTATTTGGGGTTTGGCTGGTTCGTCACGAGCTAATCAAGCGCTTGCCTGAGGGCTTCTTTGCAGAGTGGGCCGAGGTATTTCACTGGCGAGAAATCAGTCGTCTTCTGCGGACGAATTTTCATCTCTTGGTTCGAACATGGACGCTTATCTTGGCCTTCACCATTTTTGGGCGTCAAGGTGCTGCTTATGGGAGTGCTACCCTAGCTGCCAATCATATTCTCCTTCAGTATGTTTCGTTCAGCGCTTTTTTTCTGGACGGCTTTGCGTACGTCGCCGAGACACGCTTGGGCCAAGCAGTGGGACGGGGCCAACGCTCTGAAGTCTATCTGGCCGCTATTGTCACGAGTCGGGTGGCTGCGCTGACTGCGTGCTTCTTGGGAGGTGCTTTACTACTCTTGCATCAACCAGCAATCCTGGTGCTCACGGGTCTCAGCGACGTGGTCGAGATTGCCGAGACCTACCTGCCATTCGCTGCGCTCTATATTTCCCTCTCGTGGGGTGCCTTCCAACTCGATGGCATATTCATCGGGGCCACGGCTCATCGTGATCTATCCATTGCTGCGTTGCAGAGTATTTCAGTCTACTTAGTGGCTGTAATTCTCTTGCGCTCGGCCGGGAATGCGGGGTTATGGTGTGCCTTCATCCTTTACGTGATTGCCCGGGCCGTGGCTCTCTTAATACGTTATCGTCAGATGATCGCCTCGGTTTTTTCCTTGAATGACTAGGTGCCTGGCTCGAGACTTTGATCCCTATTCAGCGGAAAGTGCCTGATCTAGCAGGGTGCGATTCAGTTTCGGTAGCCCCTTCTTCGTGCGCAAGAGTTGTCGGGCTTTTTCGTACTTTGGGTCTTGCCAAAATGGTAGACAGCCATTGCAACCCAAGCCACAGCACCCATGTTCGCCCATTCGTGGTGGTTTCGTTTTACGGATGGCTCCCCTTAAGGCCACGCTTTGTTCTTCGGTACGTAGGAGAGACTCGGCTGGAAGTAGTCCGGTTTCCACCTCTTGGGTGAGGTTGTTCTGCTTCAGAATTGTCTCTTGCTCGGAAGTCAGGGGCCGGGCTTTGCGGACGACTGTGCCCGGGGGTATTTGTGCCTTCAGCTCTTCGATGTTTTCGGAATGCAGTTGCTCCCGGCGAATGCGGATGGCCCGTTTGGCGCCCGATGTAAACTTATCGCTGATTTTACGGTTCTTCGAATCCTCAAATTCATAGAGTCGGACTCGAATATTATCGATGCTACCAGGTGGTAAAATCTCGATCACGTCGCCCGGAAGCAGACGGTTTTTTACCTCCATAATCAGGTCATCCCCATCCCACTCCCGTATGCTACCGGCAAACTCGAAGGCGCTTAACGATGCCCCGTGGTGAAAGTTGTGCCCTGTGTTTTCTAAACGTCCGGTGTGAAAACCAAGGGTGTAACCTCGGGAGGGTACTGAAGCGAGTTCCCTGAGATAAGGATCTGCATCGAAGTTCTCAGGGTCGGCGTACCAGGCGTCGATTGCGGCTCGGTAAGCACGGGCGACGACCGCGACGTAGTAATCACTTTTATTTCGGCCCTCAACCTTCAGCGAGTCGATGCCGAGACTGAGGTATTCTCCGAGTCGCGGCATGAGGTTCAGGTCCCTAGAGTTGAGGATATAAGAGCCGCGTTCATCATCTTCGATGGGGTACAGAAAGTCGGGCCGAAACTCCTCCGCCAGAAAAAATTTGAATTAACCCATGTATTTGTCGGTGATCTCAATGGTGCCAGCGCTCCCGTCTGGCGCCTCCACTTTCAGGTTGTACTTCCAGCGGCAGGAATGGGAGCAGCTACCCTGGTTGGCGCCTCGCTCGGACATGTAGTTCGAGAGCAGACAGCGGCCCGAATAAGTCATGCACATCGAGCCGTGAACAAAAGTCTCCAAGCGAATATTCGGGCACTTCTGCCGTACTTCAGCGATTTCCTCAAAGCTGACCTCTCGGGCCATTACGCAGAGTGAAGCGCCTAACCTTTCCCAGCTCCGTACGGTCATCCAGCTCACCACATTGGCTTGGGTGGAAACGTGCAGTTCAAGCTCGGGCGCGTATTCTTTAAGAAAGTCGAAGACGCCCATATCCGCGACGATAACCCCGTCTGGCTGTATTTTTCGTATGGTATCAAGAAATACTGGTAGCTTGGCTATGTCCTTGTTGTGCGCGAAGAGGTTGAGTGTGAGGTAGACCCGCTTTCCGTGTGCGTGAGCAAATTCGACGCCCTCCGCTAGATCGTC
>JAKVCH010000406.1 GCA_022447485.1 Polyangiaceae bacterium
ACATGGAGTGACGGAGTCAGATGACCCTCTTTGGTCTTTTGCGATGATTAGCTCATCGGGAGAGAAGGATGCTAAGCTGAGCCGGGTTGGTGATCGGGTCGGGAATCAACAAGTCGCCTACATTGGTTACAATCCGTCCACCGGAGTTCCAGCCGTTTGGCTCGAAGGTGACACGCTCTGTCAAGCGCCGCTCTTTGGTGTTGAGCCAGCTCCCGCGGCTGCCGGAAAATCGGCTCAAAAAGAGAAAAAGCCACCGATAAAGGGCAAGAAGAAATCTAAGTCTCGGGAACTTGATCCTGAGATCGCCGCAAAAATTAAAAAGATTAGCGATACTGAGTTCGAGGTCGACCGCAGTGCCATCGACAAGATTTTGAATAATCAAGCTACCTTGATGCGCTCGGCGCGTATCGTGCCTGAGAGTGAAGGCGGTAAGGTGCTGGGTATTCGACTCTTTGGGGTTCGACCGAAGACCTTACTTGGCACTTTGGGCCTGAAGAACGGCGATCGCTTAGAAACAATCAATGGCTTCAATATGGGCAGCCCAGAAAAGGCCCTCGAAGCATACGCACGGCTGAGAACAGCCAGTAATTTAGCCCTGACCCTCAATCGTCGGGGCAAGCCTATGACAATCAACCTGCGCATTAAGTAGCTTTTGATTTTTTTTCTCATGAAGACTTCATCGATTCACCAAGGTTCATCCCTTCTCCCAGAATTAGCTCGGCGGGTTCGCGTGCTTTCCAATCAACGGCGCCGCCGTCGTATCTGGGTCAGCGCGTTACTAGTTTGCCTCTCCGCGTCCTCTGCATTTGCCCAGAGACGCAATCCTGGAACTCCTCCAGGGGATGCGGGCGACTTACCTAGCTCGATGAGAGATATTGAAGGGGCTGTCAACGCCGTAGAATATCGACCTAAGCCTGGAGGCTATAAAGTTCGCTTTAACCTCAAAGATGCCGACCTCGCTGAGCTCGTCAACCATATTAGCGGAATGACAGGGAAGCGTTTCATTTATGGCGCCAAGGTTCGCAGTATCAAAGCTACTGTTGTCTCTCCAGAGCCGGTCACGCTCCAAGAGGCCTATCAGGCTTTTTTGTCGATCTTAGATGTGAACGGTCTGACTGTTATCCCCCACGGCCGTTTCCTGAAGATTGTCGATAGTGCAGGAGTTGCGGCTCAAGGAACGCCTATTTATTCCCGCGGTGGTGCGATTCCCAATACTGATACATTCATTACTCGTATCTATCGCACTCGCTATGTCGGAGCCGATGAGGCCTCTGCGCTCCTTGCGAAATTCAAGAGCAAGGAAGGTGATATTTCCACCTATCCGGCCGGAAATTTATTGATCATCACTGCTACGGGCACCCAGATTCGTCGAATGGTGCGCATCCTCGAAGAAGTGGATGTTGGTGGCGCTGGTCAGCAAATGTGGATTGAGCCTATCAATCACGGGAATGCCGACGAGATGGCGAAGCGCCTGACTGACCTCTTCGAAGTGGGTCAGGGCGGAGGAGGCGGTCTCAGCAAGATTATCGCCGATGAACAGACGAACTCATTAATTCTTGTAGGAACAGACGACTCTTACACAAAGTTGTTGCAGGTACTAAAAAAGCTTGATTCCCGCCCGGGCGAGGCAGGCCGTATCCATGTCTTACCTCTGCAGCATGCTGTTGCCGACGAGCTTTCTAAAACATTGCAGCAAATGCTGACGGGCCAGTCCCGTGGAAAGAAAAAGTCGAGTGGTGGCGGAAATGCCGGTGGGATGTTTGAAGGCGATGTGAATGTTACTGCTGATCAAGCGACAAACTCGCTGGTCGTGACGTCGTCTCCTCGCGACTTTGCTCAGCAGAGAATCGTTGTCGACCGCCTCGATCAACCACGCCGCCAGGTGTTCATCGAAGCGGTGATTATGGACGTGGGCGTGAACGACTCGAATGAGTTGGGTTTCTCCTGGCACGGTGGTGCTCAGCCGAGCGTGGGAGGGGACCAGGCGACTCTCTTGGGTGGCTTCAATGCAGGTAAATCTGTGGGTTTCCCAGCTGATCCAAGCGCGCTTCAGGGCTTCGCTGCCGGTATCCGTGGTCCCGACCTTCAGGGAACAAGTAACCTTTTAGGAACGGGTTTGAGTATTCCTGCGTTCGGTGTAGTGGTGAATGCGCTAGCTAGTTCCGGTCGAGGAAATGTATTAGCCACGCCGCATATTATTGCTACGGACAACGTCACCGCTGAGATCAACGTCGGAGAGAATATCCCTCTCCAGACGAATGTAGGTGGCGGCTTGGGTGCTCTGGGTGCAGCGGGAGCTGCCGGAAGCGTCGCCGCTGGTGCCCTCGCGGCTCAAAGCGGCTTTGGTTTTAACGCGCCCCGTGAAGACGTGGGAAATAAGATCAAGGTGACGCCTCATATTAATGAGTCGGATCAAGTTCGTTTGGAAATTGAGCAAGAAAGCTCTGCAGCCGGAACCCCTGAAGGAAACCTGGGAGTGGTGCCAATCACCAAAAGAACTGCGAATACAACCGTGGTCGTCAAAGACCAGCAAACGATCGTGATCGGTGGCTTGATGAATGATCAGCGGATCGTTTCGAAGGATAAAGTGCCAATTCTGGGCGATATCCCGGTGCTGGGCTTCCTCTTTAGTTCAACGACGGAGCGTACCCGCAAGAGCAATCTCCTCTTAATTTTAACACCTCACGTGATTCGTGAACAATCAGACCTGCGCCGCATCTTTGAAAGAAAGATGCAGGAGCGACAAGAGTTCTTAGATCGGTACTTCATCTTTGCATCCGAGCAATGGAGCCCTCCGACGGACTATTCTCGAGCCAATGGTCTCGTCGAGGATATTCGTCAGGCCTACTTTCAGGTACTCGAAAAGCAGCGTCTCGAGGAGGAGCTTCGACCACGAGAGGTACATGAGCACGTACCGGGCGAACCGATTGATTTGCCGGCCAATTTGAAGTCCACGAACTCTTCGAAAGGTCGCTCCAAGTCCCGTTCTGCGCCAAAGAAACGTCCTGCACCGAAGAAAAAGAAGAAAGCACCCGCGAAAAAGCGACGAGGTAGTGTTGTGTCTCCCGCGAGTGCTCTTCAGAGACATGCTGCTAACGATGAAGAGCCGTCCGCTTCTTTTGATTCAACAATGGCCCGTACGTTGCGGGTAGCTCCGCCGCGGCGAAGTATTTCTGGACGGTTGGATTAAGATGGGGGCCATGGATAAAGAAAGAGCTATCGGGCAAATTCTTGAGCGCCAAGGTCTGCTCAGCTCGGGCGAGCTTGATGAGGTCATCGAGCAGAATCGCGAGCGTCAAACCTTGCTGACAGATTTAGTCGTTCAGCAGAATATCGCGAGCGAAAGTGATGTGGCTCAGGCTTTAGCGAGGGAGTGTGGACTTGACTATATCGATACAATTGATGCCGAGGCCGTCCCCCTAGAAGCTGCCACCCGTTTGCCTATCTCTTATGCCAAGGCCCAAAAAGTATTGCTTCTTGGCTCGTCGGAAGAGCAGGTCGAGCTGGTCTGTGCTGATCCCTTAAATGTCTCGGCTCTTGACGATATTCGAGCGATGACTGGAGCCAAGATTCACGTACAGGTAGCTCCAGCCTCCCTCGTGGTCGATACGATCAATCGTGTCTACGAACGACAAGACACAATGGGCGAAGACCTTGAATCCGAGGAAGATATTCAAGAAGACGGCCAAGGAGATCTTCTCGATTCTGATGAAGACGCCCCTATCATTCGTTGGGTGAATGCTCTTTTTTCACAATCAGT
>JAKVCH010000407.1 GCA_022447485.1 Polyangiaceae bacterium
GACGTCAACTTCATATCGAATTCTTCGGCGGTATGCTGGGCAAAAAGAGCGAGCTGGGTGCTTCTTTCGACCTTGAAGTGAAATTCTTTCCGTCCAGGAGATGCTAATTCGAGTTCGAGGTGTGTTTCGGCGGCCAGACTCTCGCCAGGCGCGACAGAGCGAGGCGCTTCGGCATAGAGACGCACGCAGGACTCTGCTTTCTCGCGAAGGGCCTCGTGATCGGTGCTGCTGTCTTCTAGCAAGACAAGTGACATGCTGGGGTCAGGGCCCTCGGCAAGACTCAGCTGGTAGTCACCAGGCTCGAGGCAATAAACACCGGTCCACTCGAAGGGGTATTCTGGCTCGAGGAAGGTTGGTCTCCGTTTGAGAACTTCGTCGAGGTCGAAAGCACTGAGATGGAGGACGGCTTCGACAGGTACCTGTGCCTGCTCACTGCGCACGACGCGAGCCATTCGGTTCATTTCTCGTATTCTTGCTTCCACAGCGTCAAGTTCTGCAGGGCTCACAAGATCTGTCTTATTCAGCACAATCACATCAGCAAATGCGACTTGCTCTGTGCTTTCATCACTCCGACCTAGTTGTTGCTGAATATGCTTCGCATCGACCAGGGGCACGATACCGTCGAGTGAATATTCCTCTCGAACCTCATCATCCATAAAAAACGTCTGCGCGACGGGACCAGGATCTGCCAGCCCCGTCGTTTCAACCAGAACATAGTCAAACTTATCCCGACGTTTCATGAGGTTACCCAGCACTCGGATAAGATCACCACGTACGGTGCAGCAGATACAGCCGTTGGACATCTCGAAAATCTCCTCATCGGCATCGATAACGAGAGCTTGATCGATGCCAACTTCGCCGTATTCATTCTCAATAACAGCAATGCGTTTCCCGTGTTCCTCATTGAGGATACGGTTGAGGAGAGTGGTTTTGCCAGAGCCGAGAAAGCCGGTGAGAATTGTAACGGGGACTTTTTGAGGAGTTGTCATGGGTATATTGCTCGAATGGGGAGTTTAGCCTCTTTAAATGGAAGAGACTTTGGTGGTTTCTTCTTTGATCGCGAGACCGGCGTCCACGAGTTGAGGCTGAGTGAGGCCGTCCTTGAGAGGACCATCGAAAAGAATTTCTCCGTGGCGCAGAAGGATAATGCGCTGGATTCGCTCAGGAAGCTGGGTGAGGTCGTGGGTAGCCCAAACGCAAGTGGTTCCTTGCTTTTTGGTGATTGTTTGAACTAACTGAATGAGCTCATGAGCCGCTACAGGATCGAGTCCTGCTGTTGGCTCATCTAGCAAAAGAAGCGAAGGTTCCAGGACGAGCAAACCCGCGAGAGCAACCCTTCTTTGCTCACCGAAACTAAGCCGATGACAAGCTCGGGACAGGAGCTGCCGAATACCAAGAGGTGTCGCGACTTTCTCGATGGATGCCTCGATGGTTGACTCTTCGGCTCCTCTTTGACGCAGGCCCCAGGCAATGTCTTCAGAGACGGAGCTAGCCAGGAAGTGATGCTCAGGGTTTTGGGTTAAGAGTGCGATCCGACCATCGAGTCTTTCCGTTAAAGGCGATCGAGGAGTGATCTCTCTGCCTAAACGAGTCATTTGCCCGTGTGCTGGTGTCTCAAGACCAGCCAACAGTCTGAGCAGGGTGGATTTGCCGGCGCCGCTTGCTCCGCAGAGGGCGATGAATTCACCTCCGGACAATGCGAGGTGCATGTCCTTCAGGATGATGTCTTTGTCATGAGCAACGCTCAGATTGCGGAGCTCAATCCGAGGAGGTCGCTCAGTACTTCCGACAGCGCTCGCTCGCAGTCGTGTTTGTTCCTCGACTTTCTCCAGTCGATTGAATGATCCCATGGCGCCCTCTGTTAGGAGAGACGTCCAGGTCGAGGTTGAAAGACTAGCTTGGCCTCCTCGAACTCGAGCAGCATCGCGACGGCGGAGCCATTCACTCTTCGTCAAGAAGCCGTGGAGCAGTGACCGATCAAGAGTGCTGACGAGACCAGCCGGCACGTGGATATCGAGGAGAAGTTGGCGTAGCGACGACCAATCGACTCGAGTTCCTAGCCATAGGACCCAGGTCATTCCACAGAATATGCGAGAGCCGAATGATAGCGCTGTGTCTCGGCCGACACCTAGGACCGCCCAGGTGAGGACGACAAGTCCGACAGTAAGCGCAACCCACCCATGGGCAAGCTCTAGCTTTGCGCTTCCTTGCCAGTAGGCAAAAAGGATGAGAAGGCTTCCGAGCAATCCGAGGCCGAACGACAGCTCAGGAATTCCAAGTCCCGAATTGAGTCCAAGCACAATCAAAGCGATGAGCAGCGATGCGCGCGTTCGGAGGCGATGGGAATCGCGATCGATAAACGAATCATGACTCGCGGGAGTGAACATTTTCGCTCCTCATGAGACGCTCCCAGACCCGACCAGCAACGAATCCAAGGGTAAAGAGCACAATGATGGTCATTGCTAGGCCAACCTCGCCTTGGCTGAGATCGATCAGGCTTTCCTCTGGCGGATGACCAGAACTACCGGCGATAGCACCGAAAACCGTACCATCGATACCCTCGTAGGTGCAGCCATTGAGTAACAATAGGCAGAGGAGAACGATGGTGTTGCTCACGACGACGCTGCGAGAGCGCTCTTTGGAGGACTTTTTTAATAAGCCACTTGGTAAGAGTTCCGGGCGTCGCTGCTCAAGGGTGCGAACCAAAAAAGCCGAGAGCAATCCCTCGACTAGAGCGAGAGGAATTTGTACCGGAGCGAATCCGATGATGACGGCGACTAGCGTTGCCGTTGGTGGTGTCGACGAGGAGAGTCCTAAGGCGAGAACACAGGCATCGACCAGATAGACGCTGAGCCCGCCGAGGCCGCAGGCGAAGCCTACTGCTATATCTCTTGGCACTCGGCAGCTACGAGCGAGTAACCACAGGGCTGAAGCAACCAATGGTCCAACTAGACCTAAACTGAGAGTGTTGACACCTAAGGTTGTGATCCCGCCGTGGGCGAAGAAAAGAGCCTGAAGTAAGAGAACGAAGAAAGTTGGCCAGATAATTCTTCGAGCGCCGACGAGGAGCGCGAATACTGGGGTCATGCACATATGAGTGGTCGCACCAACCACCGGTACAGGCACCGGTAATAGCGTCACCGCAATGAGGAGACAGGTCGCGCCTGCCATTAAGAGCGAAGACTGTGAATCCGTCTCTTGTTGCTTTCGCTCGTGCCGAACACTGTAGAGAAGCACGGGAGTCGCCAAGGCGCACCAACCGAGCGCATGGGTGAGAGGTAAGGTCCCTTCGGCAAGATGCATGAGGGATGGACAATAAACGCAATCAAGTTGCTTTTGCAATATGGTTGCGATGCTGGGTAGTTTGTGGCTCTTTGGCGCTACGTTTTTTACGAGCGCGGGTTATCGCCAGGAGGTGCAGGGCCCCTCTTTACGCCGCGTGATGATGCGAATTCGCTAGCCGTAGAGGGGGACCTGAGGTGAACAAGCAGGCGGAGCCTGGCTGCGGCGGCTCTGTTGCAGTCGCCCTGTTGCAGTGGCTTCTTTGTTGGAGCTCGCTCAATGAGAGTGGATGGGCGAGAGTATTTGACCGATGATGCCCCGTGGTCCTTGGCGAAAGAGAGAGAGCAGTAGGAATATGCTGAGAGTGACCAAGCTGGCCCATTGAAGAGTGGAAGTGCTGAGCGTTTGATGAGGGCTTACGACCGGTTGAGCGACAAC
>JAKVCH010000408.1 GCA_022447485.1 Polyangiaceae bacterium
TCACCGCCAGTGATTATACCCGCTCTCTTTCCGAAACAATTGTAGCCATAGCTCGGCATAGTTCGAGCGTGATCGTTGGACGCGGCGCGCACCTCATCCTCGACCCCGAACGCAGCCTACGCGTGAGGGCCTACGCTCCTCTCGAAAAGCGCAATGAATACGTTTCTGAAAGAGAGGGCATGAGCCCCTGGGAAGCCAAAGCAAAGGTAGAGAGAGTCGACGCTGAGAGGCGCGATTTTTTCCAAAAGCACTTTGATACAGACATCACTGATCCGCTCAATTACGACCTCTTGATCAATACGTCGACGATGTCATTGGCGGCAGCGGCGGAGGTGGTCGGTTCTGCGTACGGAGTGCGCTTTAGTTAAGCAGGCTGGGCCAATTGGCAGGCTGGTCCATAGGGTTCCTTTCTGGCAATATTTTGAGGGAACCCACTGCAACTGCTCTCAAGTGAAGCGCTGGCTGGCAACAGAGGCCCGAAAAGCGGCGCCTACTTGAGCCCCAAGCAACTCTTGCATAGATTCTTTCTATGGTAGGGGGAATGACAATCAAAGGAGAATCGCAGTCTATCGATGTAGTGAGGGGTCATTGCTCCACAAGTCTTGATCTGCCTAGAGCCCTCTCAAATCTCCGATGAAACGATTCTGGGCTCTGACCATCCTCATACTTTCAGGAGAGGCGATTTTCGCACTACCCTTTCATGTAGCGCGTTTTTTTCGACCGACGCTTCTGCATGCTCTGAGCCTGTCACAAGCTGAGCTTGGGGCGATGCAGTCGGCCTACGGACTTGTCGCCTTGCTTTGCTACTTTCCGGGGGGATTCTTGGCCGATCGCCTATCGCCAAAAGTGCTGATCCCCACGGCGCTGACATGTACGGGCCTAAGTGGTCTCTACTTCGCCAGCCTCCCGAGCCGCCTGGGCATGTTTTGTCTTCATATCTTCTGGGGCATGTCGACGATACTTCTGTTTTGGGGAGCGCTAATACGGGCTACTCGGGAATGGGGAAGCCCCACCACCCAAGGTCGTTCATTCGGTTTACTTGACGGAGGGCGCGGGGCCTTAGCAGCACTCGCTGCCGGGTTAGGTGTTTTAATTCTTCATGCACAAGCGGGTGATGACCTGGAACCCGCTCAACGTCTGACAGCGCTCCGGCAAATCATCTATCTTTATACGGGACTGACACTCTTGCTCGCTCCTCTGGGCTATTGGGCACTGAACGCCCTGCCCCAATTCCGTCGGGCAGCGAATGGTCCGACAATACGAGTCAAAGACTTACTCGTCAGCGCTACGCAGCCCGCTGTGCTCCTTCAAGGCGGGGTTATCGTAGCCGCATACACCGCTTATAAAAGCCTGGACTTTTTCACGAGCTACGCTGTCGACATCTTCGGCTGGGATGAAGTTGAAGCGGCAGCTTTAAGCACCTTTTCCGTGTGGCTACGACCAGTCGCCGCCATTGGGACCGGGTTTTTAGCCGATCGACTCTCTGCGACAAGTCTCTGCATTTGGTCATTCGCCAGCCTTTTCATCGTCTATGTGGTGACTCTGCTCTTCGGGGTAAATCCGGAAGCCAGTTGGTTACTTCTCGGAACGGTGTGCCTTTCTAGCTTGCTCGTCTACGGCTTCAGAGCACTCTATTACGCCCTTTTAGAGGAGAACACGATTCCCCATGCCGCCACCGGTACCGCCGTTGGTGTGATCTCTCTGATAGGCTACAGCCCTGATTTTTTCTTCCCTGCCCTGGCTGGAGAGCTGATTGATCGCCACCCTGGCCGCCTAGGTTATCAGTACTTTTTTTTCGTGCTTGCACTAGCGGTCTTGGCAGGCCTTTTATGCACTCTCGCCATGAGACACTTCGCCCACAAGCAGAGCACGAGCGAAGACACACGCCGGTAAGGTGAGCGCGTGAGCGCTTGATGAAAGTCACTGGCCTGACCTGATCATCACTTTGCGGAATGAAGCAGAGATCAAGATGCCCACTGACTTGCCAGTTGATAAAACAGGGGGCACGGTACAGCGGTGATCCTGAATGTACCGTGGCAAGTCCCTAAAAGCCCGCAACGAATTGTCTGTCTCACCGAAGAAATTACGGAAGTCCTATATGGCCTCGGTGAAGAGTCGAAGATTGTCGGCATTAGCGCTTTTACGGAAAGACCGGCCGAGGCAAAAGAGCGACATCCTGTTGTGGCTGGCTTTCAAGGAGGTAGCGTCCAGAAGATAAAAGACCTCAGGCCCGATTTGGTGATTGGCTTTTCTGATGTGCAGGCCGATTTAGCGAAATCGCTGATCAAAGCTCAGCTACCTGTTCTGATCTTCAATCAGCGGACCATTCAAGAAATCTTGAATATGATGATCACCGTAGGGAATATTGTCCAACAACAAGAAAAGGCTTCGCAATGGGTCGCAGAGCTCATTGCAAACCTGGAAAGAACACGAGACGCGGCTCCTCCCCGCCCTCCGAAAGTCTACTTCGAAGAATGGGACGAACCCCAGATTACAGGCATCCGCTGGGTGAGCGAATTAATCGAAGTCGCGGGTGGTATTGATATTTTTTCTGATCGGGCACGAGCTCCAGAAGCGCGGAACCGTCAAGTAACTCAAGCACAGGTCATTGCAGCTGATCCAGACATCATCCTCTGCTCCTGGTGCGGCAAAGCGTTTCAAAAAGAAGCATTCCTCCAGCGACCGGGCACCAGCCAGATCACTGCCATCCAGCATGACCGCCTTCACGAAATCCCTTCAGGTATCATCTTACAGCCTGGCCCAGCCGCTCTCACCGATGGTCTGCATGCCTTGACTCAATATCTACGCGCACCTTAAGGACCATTCAAAAGTCGTTTAGTCAGCGATATTCACAGGAAACCAAAGGGATGCTACGCAGACCGATGAGACCGAGCCGGCCACCGTGGCAAATCGCCCATGACAACGCCGTGACTCTCGGAGAGAAGACGTATATCGATTCAGAGACTGGGTATCACGTGTTCACTGAAACGGCGCTTCTCGATCGCGGTGAATGCTGTGGTGCAGGTTGTCGACATTGTCCATTTGATCATACGGCGGTGTCGATGGACAAGCGCACCGCCCACATTCAGAAGCCCGCGCTGCTCATGGGCGAGATTGAGCGTGGCAAAAAACATCGCGTCTTCTCCTGGAGCGGTGGAAAAGACAGTTTCCTCGCCCTCGCCCGCCTCGCCCGTGATGAAGAAGACTTCTTTTCGCTCGATACCGTGCTTCTCACCACGTTTGATAGCCGTTCCCGCAGGGTCGCCCATCAGGAGATAGCCATTGATCTGGTTAAAGAACAGGCGGAAAGACTCCAGGTGCCCTTACTAGGAGTACCCGTCCATCCCGAGCAAGAGTATCAGACAAGCCTCCGGGCTGGCCTCGCCACGCTGCAGCGTGCTGGGGCCGAAATCGTTGAGATGAACTTCGGTGACCTGCACTTGCAGCACGTTTTGGAATGGCGAACCGCTCATTTAGAGCCTTTACTTCATCAGCTTGGGGCTCGCCTCCGCTACCCAATTTTCCACTGTCCCTATCAGGACCTGCTCACGCTTTGGGAAGAGAGCAAGGCACAAGCAAGGATCAGTGCCTCGTTGGTGAAGAGTGTCCAAAAAGGCCAAGCGTTCAATCGAGAGTTCTTTCTGGAGCTACCTCCAGAAGTGGACGGCTTTGGTGAAAACGGAGAGTTTCATACCCTGCTTCAGCCACACGATAGCATCT
>JAKVCH010000409.1 GCA_022447485.1 Polyangiaceae bacterium
AATAAAAAAGAAATCGCCCTCTGCAGCATTCTTCAGATCAGGCTTTTCCCCGCGCAAGATAGCGTGGGAGCTGCGCACAATCCCGCTTTCCTCAGCCTGGCGAAATATAACATCAAGTCGAGTTACCGGTAAGACTCCACTCGCGATCATATCGCCTAGAACCGCTCCAGCACCAACCGAGGGAAGTTGGTCAGCGTCTCCGACGAAAACGACCCTCGCAGCATTGGGCACTGCGTTAAGCAAATGACGCGCCAAGGAGATATCAATCATCGAAGACTCATCAACAATCAACAAGTCCACCTCAAGCGGTCGATCCGCATTTCGCTGAAAACCGCCGGCACGACCTTCCACCTCTAAAAGTCGATGAATTGTCTTGGCTTGTCGGCCCGTGCTCTCAGACAAGCGCTTGGCGGCTCGGCCTGTAGGCGCTGCTAAGGCAACCCTCAACTTTTCAGCCGCGAGCACCTCAACAATCGCTTTGACGATTGTTGTTTTACCTACACCAGGCCCCCCCGTGATAACCGCTACTTTCTGCTCGACAGCCGTAACAACCGCTTCTCTTTGCTGGGGCGCAAGAGTCATGCCCTGTGTTTTTTCAAACTGCTGAATGCGGGAGTCTAAATCTCGCACCGGCTGAGTGGGCGCTTGGAGTAGTTCAGCGATTCGCTGGGCAACCACAGTCTCTGCAAGGTGATTTTGTGAGAGAAAGAACCTCGTTTCCTCAATAACCAGCCCCGCCTCTTTTCCCAGGGTCTCCAGACTAACATCTCCCTCAGCTACTTCGACCTGAAGAAGGTTCTGCACCTTAGAGAGCAAGTCGTGGCGTTCGCAAAAACAATGACCTTTTTCTGCTTCTTTCCGCAGTATATGAAGAAGGCCGGCGACGACACGTTGAGGATCGTCTCTCGATAACCCCTGGGCTCGCGCTAAGGCATCCGCCGTCAAAAAACCGACAGAAGGAACCTCTAGAGCAAGCCGATAGGGCTCGTTTTGAACGATCGCTGGTGCTTTCTCCCCAAAAGTATCAACGATCTTTCCAGCTAAGCCCGGGGAGGCTCCGTGAGCCTGCAGAGCAAGCAAGACATTACTCAGAGCACGATGTTCTGCCCAACCTTCCATGATCTCACGAACGCGAGACTCACCGAGCCCGGTGACTTCCCGTAAGCGATGGGGTTCTTCGTCGAGGACGGCGAGAGTTTCTTTGCCGAAGTATTGGACAATCCGCTTAGCGAATCCCGGTCCAATGCGTGGAATAACGCCACTTCCTAAGTACTTTTCCAAGCCATCGAGAGTAGAAGGAATCATCGGGACGACGCTGGAGACTCGAACCTGCTCGCCATGCTGGGAGCTCTCTTCCTTTTGACCATTCACTCGTACTCGCGTACCAACGCCCAAGGACGGCATGACTCCCACAATGGTCGTTCGCGAGACATCCGTCAGCCCTTGCACCTCCTGAAGCCGAACGACCCGAAAGCCTGTCTCATTATTTTCGAAAGTGATCCTTTCGACACTTCCAGAGAACGTGACGCCCACACTGCAGTGTTGCCAGGCATTCATCGCTATGACAAGGGCGGGGACTCGACCCAAAAGCGTCGTAATTGGGATAAATCAAGCCCCTGTCCGCTTGGAGAGACTCTGGCATCGCGGTATGGCAGAGAAGATGTCCACCCGCGAACAAAGACTCCATAGTAATTGCGCTGGCAGCTGCGCCGCACATTTTTCGTCGGCCGCTCCTGGTTTCACACTGCCAGGAACAAAGCGAAAGTACGAACGCTCGCGTCACTTTAGTGTCACCCACCTCGCCTTGGACCTCGAACTCAACTTCGAAAGCCAATCGGTCAAAGGGAGTGCCAGCCTCGACTTTGAGCGCCGCTCGCCCCAAGCCCGATCATTCAAGTTAGACGCAATTGGATTCACGATCTCGAAATTGGAGCTGAACCCCCAGGGGCAAAAACGAATTCAACGACTCAAGCGCGGTGAGTCGTGGGATTATGATGGTGACACTCTGAACATCACGATTCCAGAAGATGTCAATCAAGGCAGGGTGATCGTTCATTATGAAGCGACGCCGCGTCTTGGACTCTACTTTCTTCATCCCGACAAGAAAGTAAAAGACCGACCTATTCAGGCCTGGAGTCAGTGCCAGGACGAAGATGGACGCCATTGGTTTCCCTGCCAGGACAAACCTCATGTAAAAATGACCTCTGAAATGAAGGTCGCGGTGCCTGCCGGCATGACAGTTCTTTCCGGCGGAGAATTGATCGATACAGAAAAGCCAAAAGGAGCCAAAAATTGGACCTGGCACTACCGGCTCGACGTGCCCGCACCCGCTTATCTCTTAACTCTCGCTGTCGGGCACTTCGATGAGTGGCAGGAAGAGTTAGTCCTTGAGTCCGGAAAATCGATACCGCTGCGCTATCTTGTTCCACCGGGAAAGAAGGCAGACGGTCGCCGAGCATTTGGGCGAACAGCAGAGATTATTCAGCTCTTCTCAAAGAGATTTGGGGTTGATTATCCGTGGAAGAGCTACAGTCAAATTGTCGTGAGTGACTTCATTTTCGGTGGCATGGAGAACACAACGGCCACGACGATGTACGAGCATATTCTGCTCGATTCTCGAGCAACCATCGATATCGAATCGGATGATCTCGTTGCTCACGAATTGGCTCACCAATGGTTTGGCGATCTTGTCACTTGCCGTGATTGGTCCCATGCTTGGTTGAACGAAGGGTTTGCGACCTACTCGGAACTTGTAGAAAAAGAAGATCGTCTGGGCAGCGACGAGTACGAAGCCGCGGTTGATCTCGACCTCGCTAGCTACCTCAGCGAAGCCTACGGGGACTACCAACGTCCTATCGTTTGCCGCGATTACGATGAGCCTATCGACCTTTTTGATCGCCACCTTTATCAGAAAGGCGGACTCGTTCTCCATATGCTCCGTCAAAAGCTCGGTACCGAACTTTTCTGGGAAGGAGTGCAAACCTATCTCCAAAAGTACGAAAATGGCATCGTCGAAACAAACGACCTTATGCGCACCTTGGAAGAAGTCAGTGGAGAGAGCTTAGAGAGCTTCTTCGATCAATGGGTCTACCGCCCAGGCCACCCGGAACTCGAAGTCAGCATCCGCTACGAGGAGGGCTCTCTTGTGGCCGATATTCGCCAAACTCAAAAAGGCAAAGATGTGGCCGTCTTTGACCTACTCATCGAAGTGGAGGCGCATGTAGACGGCCAAATCATTCGCGCCCAAAGACTGATGAGCGATCGCAAAATCTCGCTCCAGCTGCCGACAGGCAGCCGTCCCGACTTCATTGTATTCGATCCTAACTTTCGCATCACTGCTCCGGTGCAGCTTCAGGCACCAGCTGACCTTCTGCACGCCGCACTCAAGGATGCACCTCGGGCACGAACTCGACGCATGGCAGCCCGGGCTCTGGCGAAGCGCCAAGACTTACCGACAATTCAGGCCTTAGAAAAATCTCTCCTCGCGAAGAAGGAATCACGCATCGTGCGGAGCGAAGCTGCCGAGTCTCTCGGGAAAGTAGGCGCGCCCGAGGCCTATGAGGCCCTACGTAAGGCAATAGCAATTAGCGAACCTCGGGTCCGACGAGCAGTCGCGGCGGCTCTGCGTTTCGACCACTCTTGCCAGGCTCAGCTCCAAAAGCTTTTAGGCGACAGAAGCTATTTGGTCTCTGCAGAGGCGGCTCGTTCTCTCGGT
>JAKVCH010000041.1 GCA_022447485.1 Polyangiaceae bacterium
AGTGAAAGATGCCTGCCTCGCCCTGCCAAGAGCAGAGGAGTCACGTAGGCCGCCCCAATCGCCAGGGTGAAAAGTGCGTAAAGCCACAAATTGGACTCGGCCAGATGCTGCAAACGGCCCGTGACGACGTCGGCTGCATTACGAAAAGGTAAAAAAACGACGCCTAAATGATAGCCAATAAAAATCGGTAAAGTGAGGGCCAGATCAGTCAAAGGACCCGAGCGTTCCACTTTACTCTGAGGAGCCTCGCCTATGTCTTGCTGAGCTGTAGCCTGCGCCATAAGGCTAGCTAACAAAGCTCAAGGACAATGGCCTAATTCTAGGACATAACCCCCCGAAATTAGCTAGGTTGGAGATGATAAACCAACCAAAGAACCGTTGCGACCCAGAAGAGCACAATGCCGACCATCGGCCCATCACTCAGCATCTCTTGCGTCGGACTTTCAGCCTTGGGTCGATTCCTCACGATATGCAAAAAGCGCAACACCCCTAAAATCACGAAGAGGGTCGTTGGCCAGAGAGTTTCAACTTTAAAAAACTGCTGGGTCTCTGCGTTCAGCGTATAGCTTAAATAAGTAAAGACAGTTGCAAGTGAGGTGACTACAAGAGCACCGTCTAACCCGCGCTTGGTATAACCCTTCAGAGCCTGCCTCTGCTTTCCAGCCTTTGCAGATGCCGTCGTCAGCTCATGGCGCCTTTTTCCGAATCCCAAAAACAAGGCCAGAAGCGCCGTGCAAGCATAGAGATACCACGACACACTGACTCCAACCGCCAAACCCCCGCCCATCACTCGAAGGACAAAGCCAAGAGCAATACAGCCAACATCGACGTAGGCGACATGCTTTAACTTGATCGAGTACGCGACATTCATCAAGAAATAGCAAGCTGCGACCAGCGCAAAAAATGGCTGAATCAAATAGGCGGCAATCAAAGAGCCTGTCACCAGAAAGGCAGCAAATAGCTTCGCAACGCCCAAAGGCACACGTCCCGAGGCAATCGGACGATGTCTTTTCACTGGATGGATGCGGGCTGCATCGACATCAGCGATATCGTTGATCGTATAAACAGCTCCCGCCAAGAAGCAAAACACAAGGAAGGCACTCGCGGCATTTTCAATGAGCTCAACGCGAAAAACAGATTTCGCAAAGACCACGGGCGCCAAGACGAAAACATTCTTCACCCATTGGTGAGGACGTATCGTGCGAATCAAGCCTAAACCCCTCCAAGCTAAGCTACCTTTCTGAGTCTGAATCACATCAGGCGGCGCCGGCCAAGTACTAATCGAACGCTCCTCTTCTCCTATACTCTCACCTTCCTCAGGCGCCTCCCAATAGCTCGCGCTCGCCGGATTCTTGGGTTCTATATCCTCAGGCGGCTTCGGGGAACTCATAGCGAGCGTACCCGAGCACGAGTCAGTTCTTCTGAAAAGACAAAAATTGATGTCCTGCTGAAGAGTCTCTAGACTGAGACTACTGCTTCCCAGCAAAGAGCTATGAAAAAAGCGCCCTCCAGACAGCAAGTATTCGCTCTTGTCATCAGTAGCTGCTGTCTTCTCCTCGGGGCAGCCTCGATCATCTGGATGGCCCGGCCATCCTTCGGTGTAAAAACGCGCTGCCCGGCACCGTTGATTGCCCTCGGTCCCCGTTGCTGCGCCCCAACTCAACGAGTCGAAAGAAGTCATTGCGTTGGTCCGGCCCAGCGATGTCCCGAAAACTTTCAAGCTAGCCTCGGAGAAAAAGACGAGCCGATCTGCTTACCTAATTCGCAAACCATCCCCCTCAAGGCCGGGAAAGTCACCCTCGGTCCCATTGATTGGGATAGTGCAGACAGAATAGAGAAACACGAACTTCAGGTCAGCGCATTCCGCTTGGACAGCCACGAGGTCTCAGCACACCTCTACAGAAAATGTGTCCGCACAAAAAAGTGTCCCCGATTACCAATTGACCAGCTAGAGCCGGCTCAACCCGTACACCCTATCAGTCTGGACGCAGCTCTCGACTACTGCGCCTTCGCCGGAGGCAGACTCCCTACTCCCGAAGAGTGGACCTTTGCTGCTCTAGGCAAAGAGGCTCGCCGATTTCCGTGGGGGCCTCACGGTCTAGTTTGTCGGCGTGCTGTCTACGGTTTAAAGAAAGGCCCCTGCGCAAACCACGCTACCCAACCGGAGTGGACTGGATCACGCCCGGCAGGAAAAAGTCCTGATGGTTTTTATGACCTAGCGGGAAATGTTGCCGAGTTAACCATCTCCTCTGAGGGTACACTCGCCAGCCATGGCGGTTCCTTCCTGAGTCAACGAGCTGCCCAACTCAAGAGCTGGAGTCAGCTCCCTATCGAACGCCCGCAACGAATCGACGCGTTGCTCCCCGACGATGTCGGCTTTCGTTGCGCCTACGACAGCAAAGAGGCTCCCCAGACAGAAACTAAGCGACCTACCCCGACTCTTCCACAGCTAGGCCTCTCCCGATGATCATTGACTAGAAAAAGCGCGGCCTACGCAGTAGGTTTTTTTCCCTGGTTCTGGATAGCCTGGGGATTTCTCGGCAACCTGATACCAAGTATGTCGTGACAATCACTGCATCAGAACTGCGGAAGAATATTTACCGCCTCCTGGATGGCGTGCTGGAAACGGGCGTACCCCTCACGATTCGTCGTGGACAACAGCTCGTCGAAATTCGTAGCGTCGATAGAAAGAACAAGCTTCAACAGCTGCCCCGACGCGAACTCTTCGACTGTGATCCCGACGCCTTGATCTCTCATGCCTCCATCGAAAAAAAATGAAGGCTGAAATACTCCTCGATTCCCATGTCATCGCGTGGCTCTACGCCGGAATGATTGAACAACTCAGCCAATCAGCTCAATTCTGGATCAACGAAAAAGTAGTCGGCATCGTTGCCCCCATTTGGTCCGAACTCGCTGATTGGCATCATCAAGGATATCTGCGTATTGGGCCTCAATTAATCGTTGCTGACCTTCAACAACGATTAGGTCTAGAATTGGTCGAAACAAATCCTTTTGACCTTGCTCGAGTGACAACTGAAATCACTTGGACAGGGAATAATACTGACCGACAGCTTGTTGCCAGCTCCATTCTCCTTCATTTGCCCCTTCTCACGAAAGACGCGCAAATTCATAACCATTTCGAAGGAGCAATTTGGTAAATAGGACCTATGTCAGCAACGATTCTCACCATTGGCACCGAAATTACGAGAGGGGAACTTCAAGACCGTAACTCATCTTGGCTTGCCGACTACCTGACAGACGCAGGCCATGAGGTCCTGGAAATTGTTTCGGTGCCAGACGATGACGATGACATCGTCTCTACCCTCCATCGACTCTCGCAGAAATCAGATTTGATCATCTGCACAGGCGGTCTGGGACCGACAAGCGACGACCGAACCTCCGCCTGCGTAGCCAAGGCGCTTCATGTACCTCTTCGAAGACATCCTGAGGTACTGGAGCAAATTCAACAAAAATACCAGCAGCGAAATCGGCCTATGGCCCGTGGTAATGAAAAACAGGCAGACTTTCCAACTGGTGCTGTGATTCTTGAAAACGACCGAGGAACCGCACCTGGATTCTCTGTCAATTTTGACTCCAACGGGAAGAAATGCCGAGGATTTTTCATGCCCGGCGTCCCACGAGAGATGGAGGGGATCTTCGAAAAACACGTTCTTCCCAGTCTACCGGTCACGGAGGAACACTTTGCCGTGCGACGTTTACAATGTTGTGGAATTCCCGAAAGTGAAGTCGGCAAGCGCCTCGAATACCTAGAAGAGAAATATTCTCTCATCATTGGCTACCGGGCGTCGGCATCAATCATCGAAATTAAGGTGATTGCGAGAGGTCCGACTGATCACCGAGAAGATATCAACTCTCGTGCCGCAGCCGCTTTTGAAGAAATACATCAAGCTCTCTCTGGGCACGTCTTCGCAGAGGGCCGCGTCTCATTACCGTCTGCCTTGGGGGACCTTCTGCGAAAGAAAGAGATGACTCTCAGCCTGGCAGAAAGCTGCACCGGCGGAATGGTAGCAAGCCAGCTCACCGACGTGAGTGGCTCCAGTCATTTTTTCCTGGGTGGTATTTGCGCCTACTCCAATGAGGTGAAAGGAAAACTTCTCAAGATTCCTCAGCAAATACTCGAAGAGGAAGGTGCTGTCTCAGCTTCCTGTGCCAGGGAAATGGCCCAGAATACTAGAAACCTCTTCCAAACAACCTGGTCCATCGCCATTACCGGCATCGCCGGACCAGGGGGCGGAACCCCTGAAAAACCGGTCGGCCTTGTTCACTTTGCGATTGCCGGACCTCACGGCGTTGAAAACTTCCAAAGAATCTTTACAGGCAATCGCGATCAAGTACGCAAATTCGCCAGCACAACAGCTCTTTGGAAGCTTTGGTTAACCCTTGCTGCTTAAGAGCCGCTCAAGCCTGTCCTCGGCGCGAGGAGCCAAAGCTAGGCGTAGAAATAGGTTGTGGCTCCAATCGAGAAAAACCCAAGACTCCTTCATGAGCATCTACATGCACGGAGCTACCGGGAGGATACTCCCCTCGTAAGACGGCCTCGGCGAGGGGGTTCTCCACAAGTCGCTGAATCGAACGCTTCAATGGACGAGCTCCAAATTGGGGATCGTATCCTTGAGCCGCAACCGCATCCTTCGCAGCATCAGTTACATCAAGTAAGATTTCGCGCCTCTGCAAACGAGCCCGTAATCGACTCAGTTGAATATCAACAATTCGACGAATTTGCTCTTGGCCAAGACGACGGAACACAACTGTCTCGTCCAGGCGATTGATAAATTCGGGACGAAAGTGCTCACCTAAGGCAGTAGCGGCGACTTCATCCAGCCTCTTTTGCTTATGCTCCTCATCTAAATCCTGCCGCTCTTCTAAAGCACCCAACTCTGCGGAAGCTAAGTTACTGGTCAGAATCAAAACAGTGTTTTTGAAGTCAACAGTCCGCCCTTGACCGTCAGTCAAACGACCGTCGTCTAAAACCTGCAAGAGAGTATTGAAGACATCTGGATGCGCCTTCTCAATTTCATCAAAGAGCACCACAGAAAAGGGACGTCGGCGCACTGGTTCTGTTAATTGGCCTCCTTCATCGTAGCCAACATAACCAGGAGGCGCACCCAAAAGACGTGAAACCGCATGCTTCTCCATGTATTCGCTCATATCGATGCGAATCATTGCCTTTTCATCATCAAAGAGAAATTCAGCCAAAGCTCGCGCTGTCTCAGTTTTTCCAACCCCGGTTGGCCCCAAGAAAAGAAAGGACCCCACTGGACGATTTTCATCCCCTAAACCTGCCCTGGAGCGACGAACTGCATTGGAAACAGCCTCCAGTGCATCATTCTGACCAATTACCCGTTCCTTCAGGTTTTGCTCCATCGCCAGTAGCTTCTCCATTTCACTCTGGACCATTTTAGCCACCGGAATACCTGTCCACTTACTAATGATCTCAGCGATATCCTCGTCGGTCACTTCTTCTTTTAGAAAGGAAGAATTCTCCTGCAGGCGTCCGAGCTCGGCGCGTAAAACGCCTAAAGACTCCTCGGTACGGGGTATTTTCCCATACTGAATCTCTGCCGCTTTACCCAAGTCACCAGATCGCTGAGCCAACTCCTGCTGAGTCCGCAGGTCTTCGATCACCCGCTTCTCATCTTGAATCTTCGCTATGACCTCTTTTTCGGCGATCCATTGGGCCTTCCGACTGTCTAAATCTTCGGTCTTTTGCGCAATCTCTTTTTTGAGATCGCTCAAGCGGTTCTTTGATGCGCGATCTTTTTCTCTCTTTAAAGCTTGTTCCTCGACCTGCAGCTGCACAAGATCCCTCTGTAACTGATCGATCTCAAAGGGCATGGAGTCAATTTCCATCTTGATCTTACTCGCCGCTTCGTCCATCAAGTCGATGGCTTTATCAGGCAAAAACCGATCTGTAATGTAGCGAGTGCTCAAAGTGACAGCCGCCACAATTGCCGAATCTTGAATACGAATACCATGATGGACTTCGTATCTTTCCTTCAGACCTCTCATAATCGCTATGGTCGACTCAATGCTTGGTTGGTCCACCATCACAGGTTGAAAACGCCTCTCCAGAGCCGCGTCGTTCTCTATGTACTTACGGTACTCTTCGAGAGTCGTCGCTCCAATTGCTCGAACTTCACCGCGAGCAAGTGCTGGCTTCAACATATTCGCAGCATCCATTGCTCCCTCAGAGCCACCGGCTCCAACTAAAGTATGCAGCTCATCAATAAAGAGAATCACCTCTCCCGCAGAGCTTTCAACCTCCTTCAAAACAGCCTTGAGCCGTTCTTCAAACTCACCGCGAAACTTCGCTCCTGCAATCAGGCTTGCTAGGTCCAGTGCATGCAACCGCTTATTCTTCAAACCTTCAGGTACATCTCCCTTTGAAATACGATGTGCTAAACCCTCGGCAATCGCAGTCTTACCGACGCCGGGTTCACCAATCAGAACGGGATTATTCTTCGTTCGCCTAGAAAGAACTTGCATCACGCGACGAATTTCTTCGTCTCGACCAATCACCGGATCGATCTTATTTTCGCGCGCAGCAGCGGTCAGATCTCGCGTGTATTTCTCGAGGGACTGAAATTTACCCTCTGGATCTTGATCCGTGACACGCTGATTTCCCCGAACTTGGGAAAGTGCATCAAAAACCTTACTCGGCGTAACCTGCTGCTCTGCGAGAAGCTTCGCTAATTTCTCTTTATCCTTCGTGGCAGCTAACAAGAAGTGTTCTGTCGAAATATACTCATCGTTGAGTTTTTTCGCTTCTGACTCAGCAGTTGCATAAAATGGCGCAAATCGCCGACCAAAACGTGGATCTGCCCCACCTTCCACAGACGGCAACTTGCCCAACTCTGCTTGGAGCGCATCTCGCACACGTGACGCATTTGCCCCTGCCAATTCCAAAACGGGCACCGCTAGCCCTTCTTACTGATTCAAAATAGCCAGAAGAAAATGCTCTGGAACGACCTCCGGATTTTTCGCCAGGGTTGCCAGGTTGACGGCCTCACGGAGAGCTTCTTGACTTTTTGTTGTCAATTTATCGAGATTCATCTTTTACCTTTCCGTGCATTTCTTTCGAACCAATTCAAATTCCTCGATCACTTCACGTGGCCAGGACTAAAGCGCAGCCCAAAAGATTCAAAGCGTCCTCTGAAGAAAGCGCTCAAAAACTAATGATTCAGTGACAAACGAGAATCCTCATCAGGTGATTCTAAGAAAAAAACCGGAAGGGGACTGATCCCACTATTACGGCTCTTGCACTCGTCTCTTGAACCTAAGGTCGCCTTGACGATCGGCAAGAGGGCTCGTCGAAAAAGAGCCCTCTTATTAGCTAAGTGATTAAATTTATTAAATAAACATCTAATTAGCGAACGACAAAATCCTCCACCTCGCAACTGGCACTACAACCGTCCAACGACTTCCGATTGCCATCATCACAGCCCTCTTCACCATTCTTTTTTCCATCACCACAGTAAGGACCTAACTTGCAACCAGGAGCACACTGACCATAGCCACCATCATTGACGCCGTCATCACAGACTTCTGAACCATTAACGACCCCATCACCACAATGAGGTCCCACGCGACAGTTCGAAGCACATCGACCATAACCGCCCGTATTCTCTTGATCGTCACACTGCTCATAAGGCGCCTGCACTACGCCATCGCCACAGTATGGGCCGAGGGTGCAGCTCACAGGATCGCAGCCCGCATAGCCTGAACGATTATCGCTCCCATGATCACACTCCTCGTTATGAGGCGCATCAGGCTGGATGATGCCATCTCCACAGCCCGGGCCCTTTACACAACCAGGTTGACAGGAAGTCGTGAGACCATCATTGACCCCATCATCACATTCTTCTTCGAGATCGACAATCCTATCACCGCAATACGCGCCAGTTCGACAACCCTGAGCACAACGTCCGTATTCGCCATTATTAATCTCGTCATCGCAGGTCTCCTCCCCATTTAACTGACCATCACCACAGTAGGGCGCGAATTGACAATTGGCCGCACAGGTACCGTAACTACCGTCGTTCACCTCATCATCACATTCCTCGTAGATTTCCTGGACTTGTCCATCACCGCAGCGAGGTCCAAAAACACAGCCAGGCGCGCATTCACCGTAGCCACCGTTATTCACCCCATCATCACATTCCTCATTATATGGAGCCTCTTGTTGAATGATGCCGTCGCCGCAGCCAGGCCCTAATACACAACCTGGCTGACAAGAGGTGACCTGACCATCATTTGTGCCGTCGTCACATTCCTCTTCGGGATCTTTAATTCCATCACCGCAATAAGCTCCTGCCTGACAGCCTGGAGCGCATCTTCCGTAGTCACCGTTATTCACCCCATCATCACAGGTTTCGTCATCTGTGCGCTGACCGTCTCCACAATAGGGGCCTAATTGACAGTTCGCGGCACACTGCCCGTAGCCACCTGAATTGCTCTGATCATCGCATTCTTCATAAGCCTCCTGAATTTGCCCATCACCACAGCGAGGTCCAAAAACACAGCCAGGCGCGCATTCACCGTAGCCACCGTTATTTACGCCGTCATCACATTCCTCACCTTCATCTAGCTCACCATCTCCACAATGGGGCCCGAGGACACATCCCTCCTCGCAGAGAGACACAGTACCATCATTCACTTCATCATCACATTCCTCAAATGGATAGTCGATTTCACCGTCGCCACAGCGCGGACCAGCTGTACAACCCGGACCACACTCGCCATAGCCACCATCGTTCTGGGCGTCATCACATTCTTCATAATTCCTATCAACGATCCCATCGCCACAACGTGGTCCAGCTAAACAGAGGGCACTACAACCGCCGTACTGGCCGTTATTCACCCCATCATCGCAGGTTTCCCCATCATTTTCGTCGACGTTTCTATCGCCGCAATAGGGTCCAAAACCACAGCTGCTCGAACAACCATTGTAGCTGTTATCATTCAGACCATCATCACAAAGCTCAGGCGAGTCTAATACACCATTTCCACACGATGCTGTAAAACGACAATCAGGTCCACATCCAGCCTGACCATCATTCACACCATCATCACATTCCTCGCCATCGGTTGGATCACCGTCACCACAAGTTGGACCCAAAGTGCAAACAGTCGTGCAGCCATCGTAGGCAGTATCACTATTAGCTGCACCCTCGTCGCAGATTTCTCCAAAAACAAAGTCTATTTCACCATCGCCACAGCTACTTGGAGTTCGACATCCCGGTGCGCAAGCATTGCTACTGCTATCATTATAGCCAGATAAATTCGTTCCGTTATCGCATTCCTCTCCTGCATCAACGTCGCCATCGCCGCAATAGCTCTCTAACTCGCACGAAGTACAAGTTAGGCCTGCGTTATCTGCTGCATCATCACATTGCTCATCTGAAGCGACAATTCCGTCGCCACATTCTGAGGCACATTCCGAAGGATTTGCGTTAAAACCCGCCAGCGTAAGTCGATAACTTGATGCTGTGTACTTTCTCTCAGCATGAAATACGACAATCTCGTAAACATTGCCGTCTATCATATCCAAATCGGCGACTGACGTCGGATTAACACCTCCCACCGGACTAGTTGTCACTACCCCATTAACGTCTATTCCAAGACTACCCTGCTGAACCTCGTGCCAACCACCTAGGTCAATTACCAACTTACCATTGATAAAAACCCAAACGTCGTCGTCACCACTAAATTCTAATTGATAACTACGACCTGACTTATACTCAAACCAACGTCTTACCTCAGAGGTGAAGTGAAAATTATGATCCCCACCCTGGGGGTCCCCACCACCGCCATAAAAAGCGGGTACATCTGCTCCTAGAAAATCTCCAGTTGAAAAACTCTGACCATCGATAGGGAAAAACGTCGGATTACCATCGTAAGGCACTCCCGGATCAGGCGCTTGATAACCATTCAAATACTCAGCGTACCAGGTATTCACGTTCGCTGATCCAAAGGCTACCTCATTGGTACCATTTGGCTGTCCGCTACTGGTCGCCACGCAGCGAATATGACTTGGATGAGTCGCTCGACAGGTAGCAGTATTATAACCGCCATTTGAACTGCAAATACCTTGAGGATTTGTCCCCTCAGTATTCCACTTATTCCCACACCAAGTCCAAGCAGGTGTTCCAGGGTTACCCGGGCTTGCACCAACAAGAAATGGCTCGCCTTGATCTCCGTAACGATTAACAAAAGTAACATCAACGGCATTTGGATCATAACTGCCGCTTAAAGGATCACGGTTTTTATCCCAAAGAACAATCTCATCAACAATTTGATGGTTCCATGAAGGCGATTCATTAAACCAATCTGTAAAACGTTCTGGAGTCGAGCCTATTAAACCATCGTTGACGCCACTCCACACCGGTTTACCGTTGGCATCTAACTCATTCTCGACCAAGCCCTTCGTACCGGAAGAATTCCATCCAGGCTCAAAATGCGGATGACTTTTCTTAAAGTCTCGATAGATGATCGGAATCCGCGACACACAGGTAATAATGCCGGGGGTCGTATCGTTACTATCATGATCCCAAAGTAAGAAATCAGAGCACTTTTCCTCTTGGGAGCAGTAGTAACCGTCTTCTACCTCACAATCACTCGAACATCCGTCACCATCGCGGTTATTACCATCATCGCACGCTTCATCGATAATTAAGCCATCCCCACAAATGGATGAACAACCAGTTGAACCATAAACACAAGTAGGCTCAGCCGTGCAATTAGCTCCACAACCATCACCGGGGATAACATTGCCGTCATCACACGCTTCATCCGTGCCTAAAAACCCATCTCCGCAACTGCCAACTGAACAAAAATGCGGCGGCTCATCTTCACAATTATAACCCGGCTCCCACACGCAAACTGACGAACAACCGTCACCATCATCCGTATTTCCATCGTCGCAAATTTCAGTCCCTACAAGGGTTCCGTCACCGCATTTAGCAATGCAAGGCTGATTTTCATTAGGACAGACAAACCCTGTCTCAATTGTGCAGGTCGCCGAACAGCCATCTTCTGCTTCTTCGTTACCGTCATCACATTCTTCATCCGAACTGAGCTCACCATCTCCACACTCTGCCTCGATCGACTGACATACCTGACCTGGGGTGGGACAAGCATAACCTTCTTCAACTAAGCATTCCGCAGAACAGCCAGGTTGGCTTGCTCCCCCATCATCACACTCCTCAGCTGCCGACTGTGAGCCATCACCGCAATAAGGAATTGGTTCACAAGGCTCTCCTATTTCGGGACAGTAATAACCAGTCTCAACGATGCACTCTGAGCTGCATCCATCATTGGGAATAGAATTACCATCTTCGCATTCTTCTTCGCCAGTGATGCGACCATCGTTACAACTCACCGTAGAAGTGCAGGCGCCGCCAGCTAGAGGACATGAATAATTGTCTTCAACGGTCAAACAATCCGACGAACAACCGTCATTTGATTGCTCATTATTATCGTCACAAACTTCTGCCCCTTCGCGTACACCGTCACCACAGACGATCGTAAATACGCACGTACCGCTCGAACAATCCCAATTATTCTCGACTTTACATGCTCCGTTACAACCATCTCCGGGCAATGTATTTCCATCATCGCAAACTTCTCCGGTTACGTTGATCTCATTATCACCACAGTATTTTGGAGTCGGCGGCGGACCTCCCCCCCCTGTGCAACTTTGAGGGGGGTTCGGCTGAGTACAAGGATCTACTTCTGAACACGCACCACCCTCGGCTGGACAGGTAAATCCGACCGTTAAGCTAAAGCAGTCACTCTCACAGCCATCATTCGGGATCTGATTGTTATCATCACAGACCTCACCACCTTCAACATGACCATCACCGCAAACGATCGTTGGAACACACGTTGTGCCACTGCAGTCCCAGTTATTTTCAACCTGGCATGCGCCATTGCAACCATCTCCAGGTAAATAATTCCCATCGTCACAGGCTTCAGTCCCAAATTTTTCCCCATCACCGCAATAGGGTGTCTCGCCCGGGGGTGGGAAACAGCTCGCTGGTGGGAATGGCTGAGTACATGGGTTTATCTCAGAACAAGAATAAACATTTTCTTGCCCCTCGACAGCTAGACATTCGAAACCTGGTTCAATCGCATAACAATCAGCAGCACAACCATCGCCGTCTTCCTTATTACCATCATCACAGACTTCACTTTCGGAAGTGATACCGTCACCACAAACAATCGTCGAACGACAACCGGCTTCATCGCACACGAAGTTCGGTTCAATCGAACAAATGCCTGAGCAACCGTCTCCAGGAAGGCCATTTCCGTCATCACATTCTTCTGATGGCTGATTAATCTCACCATCACCACAACCCGGCCCAGTCGGCTCATACTCAAGCTCACAATAGGCGGGCGGTTTATCGCTCAAACAAGGGTCTTCTTCTTCAGAATCATCTGCATCGCTCTGATCGGTCAAAGAGATATCAAGGGAAGTTTCGGAGCTATTTTCTAGATCGAGCTCATCCTCCTGGTTATCGACAATATTTGTTCCTATGCCCCCTTTTTCATCGCCTGCTATGGACGCTACAGACTCACAAGCAGCCAACTGACCAAATAGAAATAAGGAGCTAAAGAATAATGCGCCTCTTGTTGATAAAAAAGTTCGCGATAATGAAGCTATCTCTACACCGCCTTCATTCGCTTCTTTTTCGAAAAGCCTACTATCGTCAATAAGCTGCTTCTTCTCTTGATCAGTTGGTCGATTGCTGACCAATCGAGCGCCTCTCGACTGAAGCTCTGCCCGCTGAGATGAATAAAAAAAACGGTGAAGAAAGCGTCTCATAGGTTGGAAATGGTAAATGAATTTCCAATCTTCCAGGCTCTTAAAATGCTTCGTTCACCGAATTAGGTAGCAGAGGTAATGACTAGGTAATCAATCCACTACATATAACCACATAAATTTTATCCAAAATGGCTTAATTTTGCCCATCTGAATTTTGACTATAGAGCGCAGCCGGAAACTGAATCAAATATCAATCACCGCAATTTTTAAATTCAGTCTCGTCCTTATCTCTAATATTCTTAT
>JAKVCH010000410.1 GCA_022447485.1 Polyangiaceae bacterium
ATCACTCCCAGTAGCTGAATCAGCTCCAGTCCACGAGAAGACTCCAGGACAGGAGAGATATCGCCGCGCTTCTTCAGTCGACTGACTGCAGCTAGAGCCTCAGGCGAGCTTCCTGCAGCTCCTTCGTAAAGACAGGTCACTCTTCCACCCAGGGAAGCTGAATCTTTGGTGCTATACTGTCGGGCTGCGCGATCAAAACGAGCTTCGCTGCGGGCGGTGACTTTCAGCTTGTTGAGTAGAGCCTTGCCCTCTTTAGTCTCAGTTTCGTCGTTCGTGCTGAGGACAATTTCCCGGACTACGGCGCAGCCCATCGGCCATTCTTCCTTTGCGGCCGTCACTGCTTCGGATAGTTCTTCGCTATGGTCTTTTGACCAGGCTGTCAGCTCGTCTTCAGTTTCTGGACGACTGAAGCGAGAGAACCAATCGGAGCTCAAATTCGCAATTCGAGCTCGCACCCGTGATCGTGCTCGCGAGTAGGCCAAAAAAGCCTCTTCAGTAGAAACTCGCACCTGACTCTTGATTAAGTGGCGCATGCGAGATGCTGTGAGTTCTTTGACTTGCATCTCCTTGAAGTGATTGGGACTACGTCCCGTGATATTTTGAATATTGCGCTTGTAGACGGCAAAGTTGAATTTGCCGTTCTTTTTCACGGGCACGGTTCGAATACCGACGGTGCCCGGTGCACAACCGGCCTCAGTTGGAACACACATGCCAATCGAAAGCGCGAGGCGGTCGGCCCCGGCGACTGGTAAGGAGGCGTGGGCACGACCTTGCATTGCCTCGTTATCGACAGCGTCTTGGCTGGAGGAAATTCCTAAAACCATCGCCTCTTTCAATAAGGCTTCGCGTTCGACAAGCCCGAGAGCCGCTTGCTTCTGCAGCTGGAGCTGCTTGACGCCTTTCTCGGTGATTCGGTTACGAATGAGGTTGAAGGAGGCAAAATATTCTTTGGGGGAGATGCAGCTCTTACCAACCTGCAGGGCGCACTCGGATTCGAGAGAGCCACCACCGCCTGTTCCCGTGAAGAGAAAAGCGAGGATGATGGCAACGACAATCGCTCCTAAAAAGAGCTGGCCAAAAAGACTATTACGGAGTGCGCGGACCATAAGTGTCGCGCCCATACCATGGAGCAGCCCTTGTGAGAATTCGTGAATTGACCTGGAGTGCTTTTCTCGCGGAGTCGAAATTCTTTCGAAAAGAGCAATAAATTCAATTGCTTAAGAGTTTTAATCGGCTGCCGTGGAGCGTTGCTCCTGGAGAGCCGCGCGAAGTTGGCTAAATAATGCCTCTAAACCTTCGACTTTCTTGTCGAGATGAACTTCGTAGCAAGTATCCAGGCTTTTTTCGGGGTTACTTGGATCGAGGACCTCGCTCTGCGACGAGCTGTCCTTTAAGTAGCCATTTTCCAAGAAATTTACCGCAAGATGACCAGCTCTGTCTTCGACGTCAGTGGGCGCCGCACCTGGAAAGTGAGATAGTTGCGCCCGTACAATCACTGAAACAGCGAATCCATCGTCAATTCGCGCTGCGACGCCACTATCCATGATCAGGTTATCGCGGATGCGTTCAGCCAAAATGACTCGATCTGAGAGAGTTCGATAGACTTCGAACCCCGCCTCACGCAGTTTCCTCTTTAATTCCGGTGGTCTCACAGAAGTGGTCATTTCGCTCAATGCCGGGGGCATTACTTTTCAACGTCTCAAAGGGAGACTGTAGCGTCAAGCTCCTGCTATAAGGAAGATGTGTCACAGCGACGAATCATAGGGGGGGCCCGGCGAGAATCGACAGAGAGAGTCGTTTTGGCCGAAGGGGAGACGAAAATTGAAGGCTGGACGCTCAATGAAAGCCGTGGCGGCCTGAGGGTTGTGATCGAAGATGAAGTTTTTCCTGGTGCCGATTACCTTGTTTCAGTTGGCGAGCTGGCAGCTCGACCAGCGACAGTCGTCTGGGTGCGAGAAGAGGCTGATGGGCGGATTGCCGGTTTGGCCTACACTGATGTTGATGGTTCTGTACCATCTTCCGTTAGCTAACCAGAATTACGCTGGTGGTTCGGGTTGATGGGTGATGCGCGGCGCATTTTGGGCGCCTCCGGACCATTTGCGACCCAGATTGATAGTTATCAGTCGAGGGTAGGGCAGCTGGAGGTTGCCGACGCAGTTGAGCGCATCATGAGTGATGATGGAGTTTTGCTCTGTGAGGCGGGTACCGGCATCGGCAAGACTTTTGCTTACTTGGTTCCGGCTTTGTTGAGTGGGCGCAAGGTGGTTATTTCGACGGCCACCAAGGCTTTGCAAGATCAAATTGCCGAACGAGACTTACCTCTTGTTCAAAGTATTTTGCAGACAGATGTCCGAGTGGCTGTCATGAAAGGTTTGGGCAATTATCTCTGTCGTCGCCGCTACAGAGAGTTTTTCTTATCGCCTGAGGCGTTGGATCAGAACTTTTCCCGAGACTTGGAAGAGGTCAAGAAATTTGCTGAGTCGACTCAGTCGGGGGAGTTAGTCGAATTGCGCCGGATTCGAGAAAGCGCTCCAATTTTAACGCGAGTGAATTCGTCGAGTGAGACACGGATCGGAGCTCAGTGTCCTTACTTCAATGATTGTTGGGTAACGAAGATGAAGCAAGCGGCAGAAGCCGCTCAAATTGTGATTGTGAATCACCATCTTTTTTTTGCGGATTTATCTTTACGTGGTCCTCATCCTGGTCGCGTACTTCCTGATTATGATGCCGTTATCCTGGACGAAGCGCATCAAGTTGAAGACACGGCGGCCCTATTTTTTGGCCTGCGCTTGAGCGAGTCGCAAATCGATCGTCTGGTGCGTGATTCTGGACGGCTTTTGAATCGAGTGCGCCGTGGCTCTGCAGCGGAGAAAAAGGCAGGGGTTTCTCCGGTTGTTGAGTTAGCACGGCAGGCAAAGGAACGACTCTTCGATGCCTTGCGAAAGGCATTTCCGCCCGGGCGACACGTATTAAACCGAGAGCACTTTCTTGGGGGGCACAAGGCCTCTTGGGAGAATCTACTCGCCCAGCTGGACGCCCTAGGTCAAACGGCTCGCGCTTGGCAGAGAGATGTCGAGGAGAGTGATGAGCGTGAAAGTTTGGAACAGCTGTACCGACGAGCCGCACAAGCAGAGGAAGGCTTTCGCGGGATTATCGATGGTCAAGAAGGTCGCGTGACATGGCTAGAAAATATCTCCGGAAAGCTGAGTCTCAGTTCTACTCCGGTCGATATGAGTCTGCTGCTTCGAGATCGCCTCTTTGACGATATTCCGGCGGTGGCGCTCGTGAGCGCAACTCTTTCTACCTCGGAACGGCGCGCCTCAGATCAGGCGGCCAAGAAGAAAAATGGTTTACCTGGCTTTCGATTTGTTCGAGCGCGCTTAGGTGTGGAGGAGCCGGCGTTGGAACTACAGGTCGATTCGCCCTTTTCCTATCAAGAGCATTGTTTGCTCTACACTCCTCAAGACTTACCTGAACCACGAGATCCTCAGTACTTAGAGGCTGCTGCGGAACGCGCCTGGCAATTGATTGACGCTGCCGACGGCGGCGCATTTGTCTTGACGACTTCACATCAGGCCATGCGCTTCTTTCATTCTTATCTAGAATCGAAAGTTCCTCGAGGTGACCTCTTCTGCCAAGGTGAGGCTCCCAAGGATCAGCTCTTGAACCAATTTCGCGCGACGACATCTTCGACTCTTGTG
>JAKVCH010000411.1 GCA_022447485.1 Polyangiaceae bacterium
AGGACTTCACCTGGAGAGTGGGTTTCTTCTCTGGTTGTAATGACAGTTGGGTTGCTCGCAAGCCTGACGATGTAGCCGTCACCTTCCGCCTATCTGCCTCCGAGATAGTGGCTTGGCTGGCTTGCAAGATCGATGGCTAGGCGTGGGCGTGGACGAGGTCCGGCTCTGGCGACGAGTTCAGAGCTTTACTTGAGGGTCGCGACCCATCTTACTGGCGACCGGTCCGCCTTGACCTTGGTACTTGCTGCCTCGGGCCGGGCCGTAGGGGCGTTCTGCTGGGCTGGTCATTGTTTGAAAAACAACCTGGCTAATCCGCATGCCAGGATAGAGCTTAACGGCGCAAGAACCGAGGTTGGCCAACTCCAAGGTGATATCGCCCTCAAAGCCGGGATCAATAAATCCGGCAGTTGCGTGAACCACGACGGCAAGGCGACCGATGCTGCTTCGCCCTTCTACTCGGGCCACAAGATCATTCGGCACTCGCACTCTCTCCAAGGTACTACCGAGGGCGAATTCGCCAGGATGAAGGACAAACGCTTTTCCCTCATCGATGACAATGCTTTCAGTGCACCCAGTCACTGTGTTTTCGTCTTTCGGGTCGATACAAGCAACCTGGGGAAGATGATAGACGACGAAATGGTTCGAAAGCCGTAAATCAATGCTAGCCGGTTGAATTTGCAAATCAGGGTCGTCCAGAGGGCTGATCCCTATGCTTCCGGATTCAATTCTAGCTTTCAGGTCGCGATCGGAAAGTATCATGGGCCGAGCCTAGCTAGCTCTGCTTCGATGATCTAGCGCCTGCTGTTGACTTAGAGGCCCCGAGCAATTTTTGACGGTAAACCAGGCCCCTCGTAGACGAGAGCGGAGTAGATTTGAACCAAATCAGCCCCGGCAGCTATGCGCTCCCGAGCGTCTTCCGCGTTTTCGATGCCGCCTGCAGAGATCAGGCAGAGCCTTCCTGCGAGCTCTTCCTGGAGCATTTTTAGAACTTCTAAAGCACGTTCCTTGAGCGGTGCGCCAGAAAGCCCGCCTGCTCCGAGAGATTCGACTGCTCTTGGATTGGTTTGGAGACCATCACGAGAGATCGTTGTATTCGTCGCGATGATGCCGTCGAGATTCAGTTCGAGACTGAGTTGAGCGACGGCCACGATATCTTCATCACTGAGGTCAGGAGCGATTTTGACAAGTAGCGGTACTTTTCTGTCAGTGACGATGCTCTCGATTTTTTGCCGCACTGCCGTCAGCAGCGGCCTCAATGATTCTACAGCCTGGAGGTCACGCAACCCGGGCGTGTTCGGCGAAGAGACATTGACGACGAGATAATCAGCGAAGGGAGCGAGAAGGCCCGCACTTTTCTCGTAGTCAGCGATTGCGTCCTCAGCTGCCACGAGCTTCGTCTTGCCAATATTGATCCCCAAAACAATATTGTCCTGACGCGACTTGGCAAGCCTCCGAGCCGCAGCCTCTGCGCCCTCGTTATTGAATCCCATGCGGTTGATCAGAGCTCGGTCCTTTTTCAGTCGAAAGAGTCGAGGCGTGGGGTTCCCTGGCTGAGGTTCTCCCGTAATGGTACCGACCTCGACAAAGCCAAAGCCGAGTGCTCCGAGCGCGGAGTAGACCTTTCCATCTTTATCAAAGCCCGCGGCAAGACCAACTCGGCTGGGAAAAGTGAGTCCGAGAGCCTGAATCTTCTGGTTTTTTCCACCGGGATAAATCAGTCGCATTAGGCGGAGCGCTCCCGGCACCCTCTGGGCCCATTGCAAAAGGCCGATAATGAAATGATGGGCAGTTTCTGCAGAGAGGAGATAGAGTAGGGGGCGGATCAATCGGTAGAGCACGGGCAGCCCTTACCACGATGTACCCAGGGCGGCACCGCAGAGTTGCTGCTGTGGCGAAAAATCGTCCTCTAGGCCCGCGATTGGTTCACCCTCGTCCGATTGCGCCTTTTTAGTGCGTAGATCAAGACGCCGATGACGAAAAAAGATACGCCAACGAGGGCAACCTGCGAGCTAGATAGAAAGAGCATTCGAAGAAGAAAGAGTGCGAGCCCGAAAGAGAGCCAGGTGAGGGCAAGCAGGCCTGTACGCTGCGCTGCATGAATCGATTGCTTCTCCAGCTGATGCGCGCGGAACTGGCTCGGTTGGCGAGCCCCTTGCGTTGGCTCTACCTGTTTTGTTTGCAGAGTATCGGCCTCTCTACTTTCGACCTGCTCTGGGCACTGGGAAGAGTGTTCGTTCAGCCCTCTTTTACGCGGCGTCAGTGATTCTGGGACTTGTAAGTTGCGGGGAGCGATGGTGTTGAGTTCAAGAGCGCGCCGACGAGAACGCTCTGGCAAATCCTCCACATCGTGCCAGATCTCCAGAATTTTCTGGCTTGTGAGCTCCAGGAAGTGCGCCGATGCAGAGCGGGCGAGCTCTTCGGCACCCTGTGCAGGCTCTTGGGTTTCGAGAAGGTGAGCCATCTGATCGCAGAAGCTCAAAGTATGCACCAAAGCTGCCGTTTTGAGCCCATAGCGCTGGGCTTGCGTGGGCCGATGGTGGAGGGCAATCACTTCGGGCATAGGCGAGGGGAGCCCCAACTCTCCGAGTAGGTATGCGCCAAGCATTGCGTGGTCGAAACCGAATTCTTTCTGCTCTGCATCGCAGAGAGCATTCCAGGCTATTTCAGAGTTGGAGAGCAAGGGTGCGTACTGCTCTGGCCGAGCGTCCAGGAGCAGGTGGATACCGATGTCATGCAACATCCCGAGGATAAAAAGTTCATCTCCAGGTAATCCAAGGTGGATAGCTAAAAATCGCCCGAGGGAAGCTACCAAAGTCCCATGCTCTCGCTGTGCCCGATGGGCGCCGGTGCATGCTTGAAAGTGCTCAAAGACAGCTGCACTTGTGGTAATTTGTCGGAGTCTGTCCTCGCCGAGAAGAGTGGCAGCGTGCTCGACCGAATGGCAGGGGATCCGAAGACCATAGCCTGCAGAGTTCACCAGCTGCAGCACCCTACCAGATAGCTCGCTGTCTGCAGCGAGGGATTCGACAATCTCTCCGAGCTGTCCTTTTCCCCCACTGATCTGGTCGGTGACGCGGCGTACTGTCGAGGAGAAAGGATGCTCACTCAATTCCGCATGGAAAAAGGCTGCGACTCTATCGCGTGGGGTTTTTCCTGTCAGTGCGAAGATTTCTCCCTGTGGAGGAGCTACTCCTTCGTTCTCCGCGGGCGAGGGCTCGCGAGAGGATGTCTGGTTCACGCCGTTCCTCGCTCCAATTCTTGCTCAGGCGCTTCTAAAGTGATCGTGCTGAACTTTGAATGAGTCAGAACCACTTGTGCTCCCTCGCGGCTCTGAGCATTGATTAGCACCGGTGCCATCAAGTTGAGTAGAGGTGCGCGGTCGGACCCAGCGGAAATCACGACCATGAGCGCAAGCTCTTCCCTGTCTTGAAATTGAATGCCCGCCTGCTCAGCTATCTTTTCAATTTCTAGGTCAGGGTAGCTGGGGTCAACTAAAGCACCATTGTAGAGTGGGAAGGCAAGCGCTGGGTTTTGAATCGATTGCAACCAAGCAATCGCTGGAGAAGTGGGATGAGGTACCCAGGCGAATTCTAGGTCATGAGGGAAACCAACCATGCCGGAGTTGAGGCGGATCAGGCTTTCTTCTTCTACGTCTAATTTTCCAAATCTTGATGTGTTGACTTTCATGAGATGCCTCCTG
>JAKVCH010000412.1 GCA_022447485.1 Polyangiaceae bacterium
GAGCTGTCGCCGCCTGATGAGCTGTCGCCACCTGCAGCACTGTCGCCACCTGCAGCACTGTCGCCGCCTGATGAGCGACCGCCCGAGGAGGGGTCCATTGCATCGGGACTGTCGGACGGCGGTCCGTCAAAGTCGCGAGTCTCGAGGAGATCGCAGCCGGAGCAAAGCGCCCAGATGGAGAAAAGGCCGGCTGAAACGAGGGGCGAAGAAATTAAGGTGCGAAGCTGCATGATGAGGTCCCTAGCAAGGTAACAAAAAAGAGACGGAAAGAGGCGGTCCAACGGGATGACATCACCCTACGGTCTCCACCACTGTTGATGAGTCCCAAGCGCTTCAGCCATCAACCGCTAGTGTACCCTTCCTCTGCCAAGACGGTAGCCCTTCAATCTATCATCGGCACAAATTTTCATGCTGCGAACCGCTATGCTGCGAACCGCTTTACACTTCTGATTGTCTCTGCGGTCCTCGGGACACTCGACCCTCTTGCGATGTTCAAGCATTGGCTCAGGATAAAAGGTCACCAGACCCAAAAGTCGACGTAGAGCGGTTTGGTAGGCTATGTGTTGAAAAAGGGCGAACATCGAAGAACGGTAACCTGCTGAAATTATGTTACTTTTAATATTGTTAGTGGTCTCGACTTTTGCACTAGTCCTTTTTGGGGCTCTACGTCCCCAGCGCCATCCGCCTCTGGTCCTTCATCTCGACGTCCCGCCCGACCGCGCCGGGGGCCAGAGTTCGACCGGGAGCTCCGAGCTGAGAGCTGATTCCGGCCTGAGAGCTAATTCCGACCTGAGGGCTGATTCCGACCTGACGGCAATCTCTGCGGTGGACCATGGGTTATTCGGTCAGATTTTGCAGAACTACGGGGAAAACGGGGGATTGAACTACCAGTTGCTGCACGAGAACCCCAGGGACCGGGCACGCCTCAAGAGCTATCTCGCAGAAATTGCGGCCATAAGTCCCGAAAGCCACCCGGACGCATTTCCCTCGCGCCAAGACGAGATGCTCTATTGGGTGTCTGCCTACAACGCATTGGTGATCGATGCGATCCTCGAAAATTGGCCGATCAAGTCGGTCACCGATGTGCGGGCTCCCCTGGAAGTTGTCCGAGGGTTTGGCTTCTTTTATTGCCAGCAGTACATGGTCGGTCGGCGCTACTACAATCTCTACCATCTCGAGCGAAAAAAAATACTCGCGTCCTACCAAGATGCCCGTCTGCATTTCATGTTGAATTGTGGAAGCGGCGGCTGCCCGGCCTTGCCTCGCCGGCTGCCGGCGGCAGTTGAACTCGAAGAGGAGCTGGAACGCGCTGCCGTTGAATTCATCAACGACGCCGAAAATATTTACTTCGAGCCAGCAACAGCACGGCTTTATATTTCACAGATATTCCAATGGTACCGGAGTGAATTTTTACGCGACCAAAAGCGTGCGGGGCGGCCTGTTTCACTCTTAGGCTACATTCAGCACTACGCCCATGCACCATTGAGTGAAATATTGCTCGATAATCCGACGCCAAAAATTGTCTTTCTGGAGTACGATTGGAGCCTCAACGGCACCGGAACTGAAAGAGCTACCCAGGCTACAAAAACTGACTGAACTGAAAGCCCGAAAAAATGAACTCTTTAGCGACACCCAATAGAATTCTTTCTGAGGTCAACGAATCGAGCACCGGCGCCAAGCAAAAGCATTCTGCAGATTCCAGGATATCACCCCAGCGCCTCAAGATTTTCACTTATCGTCCGTAGAATTCTGACATGGAAACGCATCGCTCAATGAAACAAAAAGCCATCAAGCTAGCGCTCATTTTCATGATCACCTTGTCCACTTCTCTGGCCGCTGCAGCTGGCAAGAAAAAGGGCGGTACGGTGATTGGAACGGACGTCCATTATGTGGGTGAATTCAAACCGGGAAGTGGCAGCTCCTCGGCTCTGGGAATCGACCCCTTTCTTGGTCGAGAGATGATCCTCTTCAAAGTCCTGTCGATTCGCACCGAGATGAAGGGCTCCTTCGCGCTCTTCGAAGACTATACCGCTAAGCGAGTGACTGGCGGTATGGCCATCGGCGTGCCTCTTTTTATCATGCCCTCAGTCTACGCTCACGGTGGCTATGGTTGGTTCACCGACCGAGCCGGCCTACGCCGGAATGGCGGCACTTGGGACCTCGGGGCCGCTGCTGACCTGCGCATTTCAATCCTAAGTTTAGGAGCGCACTTCACTTATGTATTCGCGCCTTCAAACGTCCCGGACTGGGCCCAGGTGGGAGGGCATATCGCGCTCCGCTTCTAGCACCCAGTACAGGAGCGATGTTTCAAGACCGAGACGAAACCATGGCGCACTGATGATAAAAGCCAGGCCCCAGGGTCCGTGGAACGAAAATCACTCCGAAGCGAAAATCTGCCATTAATTTACTTGTCTAGGCGCCTGGGAACAGGCCAATATAGCTAAGCGCCCCGACAAGAATATGAAAATCGACTCCTATGTTCCCGATGAAGATAACTTTTATGACGAGCTCTTCTCGTCGACAGGCCAGGTAAGAACCGGCCTCCACGAATTAGTGCGAGGCTTAGAAGCCTTGGGGGGGGAGGCTGTTCTCTCGAGGCAAAAAGCAGCAGAGCAGGCCCTGCTGGCTGCAGGAATTACTTTCACTCTTCGCTCGGAATCTGGAGACGAAGATGCCGAAAGGATCTTTCCTTTCGATGTGATACCTCGCGCCATTAACGCAAACGAGTGGACGACGATTGAGCGCGGCATCCAACAACGACTCTCGGCACTGAATCACTTTCTGTCGGATATTTATGGCGACCAAAAAGTGATTCGCGACGGCATTTTACCCCGTTATCTCATTGATAGCTGCGAGGGTTTCTTGCGTCCCTGTATTGGTTTAAAACCCCCGCGGGGCATTTGGTGTCATATTAGCGGCACCGATTTAGTGCGAGATAAAAACGGGGAATTTTTAGTCTTAGAAGATAATGTACGCTGCCCGTCAGGCGTCAGCTATGTTTTGGAGAACCGCAGCATTCTCAAGCGCACATTTCCCCGCATTTTTGAAAAAATGTCGATTCGCCCCGTGGATGATTACCCCATGCGGCTTTTAGAGACCCTGCAGTTCACGGCCCAACATCGAATTGACGATCCTCAGGTCGTGGTGCTCACTCCCGGGCGATTCAATTCTGCCTACTTTGAGCACGCCTTCCTCGCTCAGCAGATGGGAGTCGAATTAGTTCAGCCTGACGACCTGATCGTGCGGGATGACTTTTGCTATATGCGCACCACCGGCGGCCTGGAGCGCGTCGATGTGATCTACCGTCGAGTGAGTGACGACTACCTCGACCCTAAAGTCTTTCAGCCTGATTCTCTTTTGGGGGTTCCGGGGATCATGGAGGTCTACATGAAAGGGAACGTCTCCCTGGCCAACGCTCCGGGCACCGGAGTCGCTGACGACAAGGCAATCTATGCATTCGTTGAAAAGTTCATTCGCTATTACCTCGACGAAGAACCAGTATTGAAGAACGTACCCACCTGGCTCTGCTCAGAAGAAAAAGAAAGGCAATATGTGCTGGAACACTTGGACGAACTTGTTGTGAAGGCAACCGATGGCGCCGGCGGATACGGAATGTTGATTGGCCCCCACGCTACCCCGGCTGAGCACGCAGACTTCGCCGAGCGCATCAAGAAAAACCCGCGAGGCTAT
>JAKVCH010000413.1 GCA_022447485.1 Polyangiaceae bacterium
GACCTGCCTCAGGCGACCCACCTCTTGGGTGGAACACAATAGACCCCCTAAGCCGCAGTTTTTTGCAAGCCGAGCCAAACGCTCAGCCTGCTGGGCAGGCGCTTCATGAACCCCCACGGACTCTAAGTCACTCTCGTCAAGTGAGGTGAGCACAGTCACCCCCAAAAGGCAGAGCTTGGCACCAGTGCGGGCAACGGCTTCGCTGGCCGCTTCGAGCATGCCCGGGCCACCGCCTGCATGGAGCGTGAGGTAGTCACAGCCAAATTCGCAAGCGGTGAGTACAGCCCGTTCCACCGTTTTCGAAATATCGTGGAGCTTCAAATCCAGAAAGACCTCTGCGCCCGTCTCTTGAGCCATCTTCACAGCTGCTGGGCCAGCTTGAATAAAGAGCTCTAGCCCCACTTTGAGTACACCCACTTCAGGGCCCACTGCTTCCGCACCACGACGTGCCAGCTCGAGCTCCGGATAATCGAGGGCGAAAGCGACCTTCTTTTTTGCGAGGGCTAATTCCATGGGCTTCGCCTAGCAGAATTCTCACCCCGAAGCGCGATCATGCGAGAGAATCACAAAAAGAAAAAAGCGAAGAGTCAATCTTCGCCTTTTTCATGGACAAGCTAACTTAGAAAGCTCCGCACATTGGGTCGCCGGGAGCACATCCTGTACTCTTCGGCTTGCTCGGCTTCGAAGTAGAAGGCCGAGATGAACCTCCTCCACCTCGGCGACGACGGTTAGTTTTCACGTTGCTGTCGGCCTTAGCAGCCGCCTTTTCAGCATCGGCAATTTTCGCCTTGAGCGCCGCTTGCTGGGCTTCACTCAAGTCTTTATTGGTTTCAAGCTCGCGCTGTAGCTTCTTCACTTGAGCATCAGCCTCGTTCTTGACGGCTTCGAGCTCAGCGACAATTGCAGCCTGCTTACGCTCCGCTTCCTCAGCCGCATTCTTGTTGATCATGAACATACCAACACCAATGCCAACTGCGGCGACAATGGCGACGGCAATGCCGATCGTCAGCTTCTTTTTATGTTTATCTTGCTGGATTTCTGCAAGTTTAGCCTCATGATCGTTTGCTTGGGCAATCTGCTCAAGGCGAGCGCGATTTTCCGCATCGGCCTTTGCCTTGTCAATCTCAGCTTGAGCAGCTCCCGCTACCCGAGCTTCTTCCTCACGCTTACGCAGCTCCTCGGCTCGACGCTCTTCTTCGGCCGCACGAATACGAGCCTCTTCCTCTTCGCGCTTACGGCGTTCATCGGCTTCGGCAGCCTCTTTCGCGGCTTGCTCCTCACGTTCTTTCGTGAGTTCTTCGTCTTGAATCCGCTCTTCTTCGAGGCTCATCAATTCTTGAAGAGAAAAGAGTACGGAGCTTTCTTCCTTGTCTGCCATTTACTGTCGTGTCTGGTTGTAGCTCGTAGCTACATGCCGAATAGGGGTCTTGGGTCAATAGCTTCGATGCATAGACAACGAAGCTCGTGCGCGAGGCGCCTTGAATATCAATTCTAGACGAAGTCCGTCAAGAATGGATCTATATTTCGATGAGAGTGTAGCTCTCTGATTCGCGTTGACCAGAGGAGAAGCGCCAAAAACTGCAATTTCTTGGTCACATTTTTCGCCGACTGGCCCTGACTGACTAACGCATCTCGCAGCTTTGCCTTTCCCCACGGCTCACAGACATCGTTACGGAATTGATGCTTAGCTACGCCTGCGAAATGTCAATCTTTCCACATAATCTTCCAAGGATTTCTTTTAAGATCACGCATCATTTCCTTCAAGTCATCGTAAACGACATCTTCCATCAGCAATGAACCGATGGTGCCTCGACCGAGCTTGACCTGTTCACTGACCGCAGCGGCGTTTTGAGCCGCCTTTTTAGCTTCGACTGTGGCCTCTTCTGTGTTTTGCACAATCCTTTGCAGCCCCTCGAGGATTTCTTCACGGGCCAAGAAATGCGAAATTGTCTCACCATTGGCCAGAATCTGTCGGCTGCTTTGAAGAATCGGCTGGAGATTCTCGTCGATTGCTGCCGTGCTTCTGTCAATACGATTCAGAATTCGATTGACCCTCGCGCCAGAAACATATTGCTGATCTGCCCGCTCGACCATTTTCTCCACGCGAACAGAGGTTGCCTCAACGTTTTCCACAATACGGTTAATGCGCTCTTCGTTTTCTTCCAGCACCGCGCCCGTGGTCTTCAAAGTTTGATGCAAACCGTCAAACGTCTCGCCGAGCTCCTTTTCGTTGGCGACGACCCCCAAATAACTACGATGGAGAAGTTCATAACTTTCGCTGAGTAGCTGGTCGAGCCGCGGAGGCGAGCTGCCGCTGACAGTGGAGCCGCTGGCGAGCACCGGAGTATTGAAGCCGCCAGGATCGATGGCCAGATGCATTTCGCCGAGCACCCCCTGGGACGTCACATAAAAGCGCGCATCATTGTGTATGGCTTTTTTGTACCGTTCCTCAATTGAAGCAACGACCCGAATAGGCGGCAAAGGGTGACCTTTTTTATCTTTTTCTCCACCCTGAAACTCAATCGCCTTCACCCGGCCCACCCGGACGCCACTGATACGAACCGGAGCACCCGATTGTAAACCACCCGGACTTTCAAACGTGACATACAGTAAGTAAGTCGGCTTCAGACTGAGTCCGCCCATCACGACAATCAGGCTTATCAGCAAGATCAGCGAACCGACGATCAGGCCGCCCACCTTCATCTCCATGCTCTTTTGACTGCTTTTCATGCTCAGATTTTGGGTAGACAACTAAGTGGTGACCAAAGGCCCATCGGGACGACCATTGAGAAATTGAGCGACAATAGGATCCGAGGATGCCATCCGCTCAGCTGGCGTACCCAGCGCATGGACGCGACCGTTGTACAACATTGCCACACGGTCGGCGACCTGGAAGATACTTCAATATCGTGGGAGACGACAATGCTGGTGATGCCCCTCTCGACGGAAAGCTGCTTCATTAATCGATCGATTCGGCGCGCGTTGACCGGGTCCAAGCTAGTGGTGGGTTCATCGAAGAGTATCATTTCTGGATCGGTGGCCATGGCTCTGGCAATCGCCACACGCTTTCGCATTCCGTCGCCTAATTCGCCAGGGTAGGTGTCGGCATATTCAAGCATTTCTACCTGTCCAAGCATGAGACGCGCGTGATCTTGTGCATCGCGACGCGTCACCTGCCCATGATACAAGAGTGGAAACGCTACATTCTCAGCTGCTGTCATGGAGTCCAGCAAGGTGCCATTTTGGAAGACGAGAGCACACTTTCGTCGAATTGGATAAAACTCCTTCTCCGATAGCGTCGCCACTGATTGGCCATCGACCAAAATATCGCCTTGATCGGGCTGTAGAATGCCCACAATTTGCTGAATGATGACGCTTTTACCGGCTCCCGAGGTCCCGACAATATAAAAGCTCTCGCCGCGCTCGACGCGAAAGTCGATACCTTGGAGAACCTTCTGGGACCCGAAGCTTTTGTGGACGTCGCGAAACTCAATCATCCGAGGAGAACCTGGCCAAGTAGACCAATAAAGAAGCCAAGGACGATCACCGCCAAACAAGATCCGACGACTGCGCGCGTGGTTGCCTCGCCAACGCCTCGCGAGCCGTTGGCGGAATACAGGCCAGCATGGGCGCTAATAGCCGGTATAGCGATTCCAAAAACAATAGCCTTCAGAACT
>JAKVCH010000414.1 GCA_022447485.1 Polyangiaceae bacterium
AAGTTCGAGTACCGTCGCGGCTACAAGTTCAGCACCTACGCCACTTGGTGGATTCGTCAGGCCATTACCCGCGCCATCGCAGACCAGGCCCGCACGATTCGTATTCCCGTGCACATGGTGGAAACCATGAACAAGATGCACAGAACGGCTCACGACTTGGTTCAGGAACTTGGTCGAGAGCCCACTCCTGAAGAACTTGCTACCCGCCTCGATATCCCGGTGAGTAAAGTGCGAAGCCTTCTTCGTATTGTCAAAGAGCCATTGAGTTTGGAGACACCTCGCGGAGAAGACGGCGACTGCACCCTCGGTGATTTTGTTGAAGATCAAAAAGCTCCGAGCCCTTCGGACAGCCTAATGTCCACCGACTTGAACAAGCAGACTCGCGAATTACTGAATTCCCTGAGTGTACGTGAGCAAAGAGTTCTTCAGAAACGATTCGGTATCGGTGAAAAGAGCGAACACACGCTCGAAGAAATCGGTAAGGAATTCAACGTGACTCGTGAACGTATTCGTCAAATTGATGCGAAAGCTCTTCAAAAGCTGAAGAGCTCGCGCCGCTCTCGCTCTCTGCGAGCATACCTCGAATCGTAAGAATGGACGATCCGCTCGGCTCTGGTAGCGAGCGCATCATCATCGAGAAGAGAAAACCTCCACGGCGATTGCCCTGGGGGTTTTTTCTTGACTGCACGAGAGCCTGAGGGACAAAGTCGAGAATCAACTAGGCTGAAACGCGGCTAGACTGTAGGGTCTTGGCGTGAGCCTGGTGACTTCGGGGAACTTAAGACCCAACGAAATTGTAGAAGAACTACTTGATGTTGATCCGCCAGGTTTTCGAAACCAACCTTTCGGCCCCTTAGTGCTTCTCGTGAAGGCGCCCCTCTCTAATGAGCAAGACACCTTCCTAGAAGAGTTAGAGAAGGCTGTCTTACGTGAATCGGTGCCACGTACAACTCTGAGCGGCGCCCTCTCAACTTCAGAACTGCCGACGCTTCAGTTCAATGATCTCGACGGTATCGAAGCAGATCAGATCGAACTACTCTCTGAACTCACCCAACAGCCTCATTGTATCGTCCCCTTGAGGAGCACTAGTCAGAAAAAGGTCCTCAGCGTCGGACGTAGCTCTCTTTCTGATCTGGTACTTTTTGATCAATCCGTTTCTGGGGAGCATGCCCAGATCTACATCGAAGATGACAGCGTACGACTCGCCGACCAAGCAAGTAAGAACGGTACTTTCCTGAATACGCAAAGATTGCAGACTGGCGAAAGAGCCTGGCTTCAGCCGATGGACCGTTTGGAATTCGGCCGGGTTCAGGCTTTTGCCTGTGACCCACGTGCACTTCGAGGGGTTCTTCGCCAAGACCTCAGAAAAATCTTTTAGCCGATGTGCTGTCAGAGCTGAGCCCACGAACAAAGAGCGTAGGCGCACCGAGGCCCCAGAACATGCATCTACTTTTTCGGAGCTAATTTCCGCGCCACCAAGAAGCCTCAAGCTCATCGAGTAAAGCTCGCACAATGACTCGGGGAGGCTCTACGCTTTTTGTGACCTGGCGAACTAAACCGTCCCAATCTTCCATCGCAACATCACCCCTCACGCTCCGATGGGTAGTCCGAACCTTTTCGGCCAATAGTTTGCGCATCTTCTTGCTGAATTCCGGAACCGTATCGGGTTGCAATTTAAGGAGACGCCGCCGAAAGATATCCACATCTTCTAATTCGAGAGTTGAATCAACGTCTTTTAATTCATTCAAAAGAAGACGACTTTCTTTGCGCATTTGCACAAGCACATTGGGTGTCATCGCTAAAAGTACCGTCGCTGACGGCACAAGACCACCACAGTAGAAGGATAGCGTTCTTAAGGCGGCCCGACGAGCATGACGCGAAACGCCCGAGGTGTAGAGGTTCTCTGCTTCGTCAATCAGAATCACCGGACCAGCAGCACCATCCAAGCGCGTAAGAAGCTCGCACCACAACAAAATCCTTCGATAGGCATCTTGTCGGTAATTCGCGGCCGAAGGCTTGTCTTTAAGATCTAGACCTAAAAGAAAGTTCTCAATAGCTGGGCCACTATTTTCTGATTGCTGAGCCACGGATAAACACTTCTTGGCGGCCTGGGCCTCTTCAGTGTCATGCCCAGCAATCTCCTCCAGCGCTGTCGTTAATTTCTTTAACTTGCCCTTCGAGCGTGTCCAAACGCTCGCTCTCTCTCGAGCACTTTGACGTGAACGCTTCGGCATCACGGACATCTCAAGAACGCGACTGAGATGGCGCTGGGGATTACCCAAATCGATATTCATCCGCTCCAGGTTGAGCCAGAACACAGGATGACCTTCGGCAAGAGCCCTCTCAGCTAAATGAAGAAGTAGATGAGTTTTCCCGCTACCGTACTCCCCGGAAATAAATTGAAAGACACTACCTGCCATCTCTGCATGATTAAATAGTTTCGAGATAGTTCTATCGATGCCTTCGTGACCGACACTCATGCTGGTCACAGCCTCAGTCGGAGGCAAGCCTTGCGAGACTCTGATGAGACTACGAATTGCGCCGGGTTTCGAGTCTTTCGGTGCACGAATACGGCGATGAATATATTCTTCGGGAGCTCGAAGAATACTCGTCCAAGTGCGATGGGGAGGCGGCGGTAGTGCAGGAGATGGCACACGCAGTCGAGTGAGCAGAGCTGGCAATGAACGCAGGGAGCGCTCACCTTCAAAAAGAGAATCTTGACCAGTGATCACGAGCTTCGTCGCCATGGCACCCCGCGCCGAATCGAAATTATCAACTAACTCTCGTAAAACCGTGTAACCGCGCTCTCTTTGACGATCGCTTCGCTCGGCAAGAGCTTCACCTTCGGAAAGAAAGACGACGAGCCCCGCGTAGCCTAGGGCTTGCACCACACGACTCAGGTCAGCAAAAACTCGTTGTGCGTTGCGTGAAGTCAGGCGAGAACGAACGCCCAATTTTTCGCCATAGGGCGTAACCTCACCTTGGCTCCACTTTTCGAAAGCGCGCACCTCTCGCTTCGCGTCATCTTCTGCGTCTAAGTAGGCGGCACAAAGTGTCACTAGATCGCCTGATGCCCCCAACTCTTCACATTCATCGGAGAAGCGCTGGACGGACTTTTTACCCTTCTTTTCGAAAAATCTATCGAGCAAGAAAAGAATGCCCTTTCTGCGGTCGTCAGAGCGAATCGCCAAAGCGTCAAGCAGACAAGCAACCAAATCGTCTAGAGTATCGACCGGATGCTCTCGCATCGAGATAGTCGCTACCACGAATCGTCGAGTATGGGCCGTCTCTCTCAAAGCGCGAAGAAGTTGATTTTCGAGAGTTATCGATGGGCAATGAACCAGCGACATGGCGGTTGCTTGGCTCACCGCAATATCGAGGAGAGCCTGCTCGAGACGTGCTTCCTCGTCAGCTACGCTCGTCACTGAGGTCGCCTGGGGACCTATTTCTGCCTCGCCATACCGATATTCCTCCGCATTCTTTGCCATCGCCCTACTTTGTTAGCGAAAATCTTCCCGCGGAGAAAGCGAGGGAAGGGCCAAACATCGTCTAAATCGTCCCGCTTTCTCTCTGGTGCCACGTAGTTCAGTCGATTGAGGCGAGCCCCGTCGTCGATTTAGGCCGGAAATACGATCTGAAACTCAGTCCCACCGCCGACAGGGCGCTGAAGTCGGGC